>JBEVMD010000227.1:0-16246 GCA_040508835.1 Duganella sp.
GCAATAATTACTTACGCAGACCCAGTTTGGCGATCAGATCGCGGTAACGGGTAGCATCCTTGTTCTTCAGGTACGACAGCAGGCTCTTACGACGGTTGACCATCATGATCAGACCGCGACGCGAGTGGTGATCCTTGCTGTGGGCCTTGAAGTGGCCGTTCAGTTCGTTGATGCGTGCGGTCAGCAGTGCAACTTGCACTTCTGGCGAGCCGGTGTCTTTTTGGCCACGGGCGTTGTCCGCGATGATCGCGGCTTTGTTGATGTTTTCTACGGTCATGATATTTACCTTTAACATGCGGTGCGCGGAGTCTGAACCCTGCCCACCGTGAACTTCAAAAAAAACCGGTCCGAAGACCAGACCCGCAAGTATAGCGGAAAATTCCAACGCTGTACCCAATTTATGAAAACAAATGATGGTGCGAGGGAAGCCTGAGTAGGATCAGTCCGACGAACAGTCTAGGAGTGCGCCGACGGTCACTCATCCGTGCGATTGATATTATTTATACATTCCTATACATCTCAGTACGCAACTTTTTTTTATGGAGTAGTCATGTCTTTCCGCACGCCATCCGCCCGCACCGCCATCTACACCGCCACCCTGCTGGCCCTGAGCACCGTCTCGGCACTGGCGTTGGCCGAACCGTCGCCGGCGCTGGACCGCGCCAGCCTGTCGGTCGGTGCGTTCTATACCGACCCGCGCATCAAGGTGGAAGGCGATACCGAATACGGCCGCATCGATACCGGCACCTACAAGGCCGACAAGGTCACCCTGCCGCGCGTCAAAGCGTCGATGCTGATCGGCGACTCGCATGGCTTCGACTTCGACTACTACCGCTACGACAAGGATTACAACCCTGGCCTGAACGGCACCGCCAACTACAACGGTCTGCCGCTTACCGGCGAAGGCAAGCTGAACGCCAACCTGCGCCTGGACCTGGCCAGCATCGCCTACAAATGGTGGCTGGGCCAAGGTAATGACGTGTTCGGCATCGGCGTCGGTGGCGCCTACTACCGCGCCAAGGTCGAGGGTACGGCCAATGGCACGCTCAATGGTGTTGCAGGCAACGCCCGTTACAACGAAAGCGAAAGCGCGTGGGCGCCACTGCTGGAACTGGGCTGGCGCCACCAGTTCTCGCCGGAAGTGCGCATGTATGTCGACGCCAACGGCATCAAGAAAAACGGCGGCAATATCGACGGCCACATCTACGGTGGCGCCGTCGGCCTGGAATGGTACGTCACGCCGATGGTCGGCGTGGTGGCCGAATACACGGCGTCGAAAATCAGCCTGCACCGCGACCGCGACGATACCGCCGTCAATGTGCGCCTGAACGGCCCGGCCGCTTACGTCAAGGTACGCGTCTAAACTGTTTATGTTGTAACGCTTGCTGTGGCAACGCGTGGCCAAGTCCGCGCGTGCCACACTATCTTCGCTGCGCGGGCGCCCTGCCCCCGAACAGGTCGGCCAGCCCCATTCGGCCGCTGGCCGATACTTCGAGCACCCGGCTGCCGGCAGCGCGGCGCAGCCATCCCGTGTCGATGAAATGATCGAGTAACGCCACGGCCAGCGGGCCGGCAAAATGGTCGCGCCGCTCGGACCAGTCGACGCATCCATATAATTGCCGCGCAATTTTGCCAGCGGGCGGCACCGCCAGTCCCAGCGCCTGCAGGCGGTCGCGGCCCAGGTCCGTGAGCGGATACTCGGTCGCGCCCACGTTCACCCAACCCTGATCGATAAAGCACCGGCACAGATCGACGCCCAATACGCCGGCCAGATGGCCGTAACAACTGCGCGCATGGCGCAAGGCCGTCATGGCCGGCGCCTTCCAGCGCGTGGTTTCGGGTAGCGCGCCATCGGCCACGCGCAGCAATGCTTCCAGCGCATGGGCCACGTTGGCGTCCGCCAGCATGAAATAACGATGGCGGCCCTGCGCCCGCACCCGGGCCAGGCCTTCGTCCACCAGTAATTTCAGGTGCTGCGACGCGGTGGGCGCAGCCACGCCCGCGTGCGTGGCGAGGTCAGTGGCCGTGTAATAGCGGCCATCGAGCAGGCGCGAGAGCATCAGCGCCCGGGTGGGGTCGCCGATGGCCGCCGCCACGCGGGCGAAGCGCGGCTGGGCGGCCGTGCTCATGACGGATCCGGCATGGCGGGCGCCAACGGCCGATGAATTGGCGGATGAGGCGAATGAGGCGGATGAGCTGGCAGATGAATTGGCGGCGCCTGCTCACGGTCCAGCAGGCCATAGTCGCGCATCACGTCGGCCACGCGCAGCCGGTAGTGTTCGCACAAGCCGGCACGGCCCGCCGCTTGCCCGGCGCGGTGCTGTTCCTGCTCGCGCCATGCGCGCACCGCCCCTTCGTCGCGCCAGAACGACAGCGACAGCACCTTCCCGGGATCGCTGAGGCTGGTGAACCGCTCAATCGACATCAACCCGTCCACCAGCGCCAGCAGAGGCGCCAGTTGGGCGGCGCGCTCCAGGTACTCGGCGCGGCCGTCGGCGCTCGGCACCACTTCAAATATCACGGCAATCATTGTGCCCCCTTCCCCAGCATGTCATGCCGGCATTGTAGAACAGCGCCGCGGCCCTCATGCAGGATAGGCCGCGAGCGGCGGCAGGCAGAACGCGCCTTCGACGGCTTCGACAAACGCGCGCCGTTCGCGCACGATGAAGCGGTGGGTGGTAGCGAAAACGAAATTGGCCATTGCTTCCTCGTCGGCGCGCAGCCGGGCGCGATACGCCTCGTACGCCGCTAGCGATGCAAACGCTACCAGTCCCCACGCCTCGTCATTGGTGCCCTCGTGCGGCAGGAAATAGCCGAGCAGATGGCCGCCCAGGCGCGGAATGATACGCCCCCAGTTTTCGGCATAGCGGCGGAACGCGTCGCGCTGGAACGGGTCGATCTGATAGCGGATAAAACAGGTGATGAACATGCCGTCCTCCGGTCGTTAAGAGCGGCCAGAATACTGCGCCAGGGCGGGGGATGCTTCGGCCTGGAACGAAGTATTATTGATACGCAATTAACCAGCGGGTTAAAATTGTTGTTTTAATTCTTACAATTATCAATATGGACCACCGCCTGTCATTTGCCTTGCTCGCCTGTATCCCACTTGCCATGCCAGCCATGGCGCAGACGACGCTTCCCGAAATGGATCAAACGCGGTGCGAAAAGGCGACGTACCCGGTGCCGGAACAGGCAGCAGGCCATACCGGCAAGACGGTGGTGCGCGTGTTCGTTGGCGAGAATGGGCAGGTGCGCGACTCGGCTGTCGCAACCTCCAGCGGCTACCCGGCGCTGGACCTGACGGCCCAAGAGGCGCTGGAACGCTGCGTATTCCGTCCGGGCACAGCGCAGGGCAAACCGGTGGCAGCCTGGGTCGAGATACCGTACGGCTGGCATCTCGATACGCCATCACCGGAACAGCTTCAGCAACAACTGCTGCAGTGGCAAGCCGGTGCCGAGCGCGGCGATGCGCTAAGCCGTTTCGAGCTGGGCAAGGCGCTGTTCGATGGTCATGGCATCGAACACGACGCCGAACTTGGCAAACAGTTGATCCGGCTGGCAGCTGGGCAGGGCCTGGCCAGCGCCCAGGAGCGCATGGCAGACATACTGACCGAAGAAAGCAGGAAAGACAAAGGTGCCGGGAAGGAAGCGGTGGCATGGATGCTCAAGGCTGCCGAGCAAAACAATCCCCGCGCGCAGCTGGGAATGGCAATGTTAATGTTCGAGGCAGGGCGGCATGATGCCGGCGACGCGTGGCTGGAACGGGCGGTCGCCAACAACTATTCCCATGCGCTGGCTTATCGCGGCGCCGGCCTGCTCGACAGCGACGCGCCGAACGATGTCCAGCGCGGCATCAAGCTGCTTACCAGGGCCGTCGAGCTGGGCGCCCCACTGGCCGGCTACGATCTGGGCACGGCATATGCCGATGGGCGGGGGGTGGCGCGAGACGACAAGCGCGCCGCCAGGTTGTACAGCGAGGCCGCCGCCAATGGCAGCGCACTGGCCAAGGTGGCGCTGGCACAGTTGTATGAGAACGGCCAAGGCGTGCTGCAGCTTCCCGAGCGGGCGCGACGCCTGCGCCAGGAAGCCGGCGCCGACCCGGTGTCCGGCGCCGCACCGGTGCCGGCATCGACCACGGCCAAGGCGCTCCCCTTGAGGCACACGTGCAACTTCCCGCGCTGGCCGCGCGAGTCGCTGCGCAAGCAACAGCAGGGAGCAGTGAAGCTGGCTTTTCTGATCGACGAAGACGGCGTGGTGCGCGACGCGAAGATTCGCGAATCGAGCGGCCATGCGCTGCTCGACCAGGCTGCCATCGAGGGCGTCAAACGCTGCCTGTTTACGCCCTATGCGGAGCAAGGAAAGCTGATGCCCACCTGGACCAATATGGAATATCACTGGAAAATCGACAACTGAGCGCCCCACCGGGGGGGGCTTAACGGTGATCGTCCTCGATCTCGGTCTGGATCAGGCTGACCGGTTTGCCCTTGGCCAGGCGCCATACGGACACCGCGTAGCCGGACAGGCCATACGCCACGAACAGCGGGAACATCACCTTCGGCGGATCGATCGAAATCAGCGCGAAGAACAATGCGATCAGGAATACCGCGATGAACGGCACCGACTTGCGGAAATTGACGTCCTTGAAGCTGTAGAACGGCACGTTGGTCACCATGGTCAGGCCGGCAAACACGGCAATGCTCCACGACACCCAGCGCAGGTCCAGGCCCGACACTTCCTGGTCGACCATCATCAGCACGAAGCCGGCCACCAGGGCAGCGGCGGACGGCGACGGCAAGCCCTGGAAGAAGCGCTTGTCGACCACCTCGATATTGGTGTTGAAACGGGCCAGGCGCAGGGCGGCGCCCGCACAGTACACGAACGCGGCAATCCAGCCCAGCTTGCCCAGGCCGCGCAGCGACCATTCATAGATGACCAGCGCCGGCGCGGCGCCGAACGAGACCATGTCGGCCAGGCTGTCGTACTGGGCGCCGAACTCGCTCTGGGTATTGGTCAGCCGGGCCACGCGGCCGTCGAGGCCGTCGAGCACCATGGCAATGAAGATCGCCCAGGCCGAGTATTCGAATTTCTGGTTCATCGCCATGACGATGGCGTAGAACCCGCAGAACAGTGCGGCGGTGGTAAAGGCATTGGGCAGCAGGTAGATGCCGCGCGGGCGCGGGCGGTCCAGGTCTTCCCCTCTGGCTCTGCGGGCAAAACGGCTGAAGCGCGACGTCTTGGGCAGTTTGGCTTTGGCAGCGGCGTTCTTGGCGCGGCGACGCGGGAAGTTCGGCATAGGGTTCCAGTTCGGTTAATGGTCTTGTTGCGCCATCATTATAGTGGAGCCGACAATAAAAAAGGGGATGGCGCCCCATCCCCTATTCTGCCCGCGTTTGCTTATTTGAAGCGCACCTTGCCGACGGCGCGCATGGTGAGCGTGGTTTCCCCTGGCTCGAAGCTGGGCTCTTCCACCGTCACGGCCGGCGCCGGCGGCGCGGGCGGCGCCATCATCCGGTTGCCGGTGACCGCTACCCGTTCGACATAATTGCCCGATCCCTCAAAGTCCACCACTTCCACTACCGCGTCGCTGGCCTGGCGTCCCATGGCGCTGGCCACGGCGCGCACGCGTTCGTTCAAATTGGCGTAGGTCGCCGCGATGCGCTCGTCGTCGAGCTGGCGGATGCTGGCAGGCGTCAGGCCGAAATACAGGTTGTTGAGCGCCAGCACCGACTGCGCGGCAGCCACCGTCCTGGGCAGGGCATCGAGGTTGGTCGTGGTCACGCGCAGCGTCTGCCCCACGCGCCACGATACCGGCACGCGCGCCTGGGCGCCGGAGGACGCAGTGGATTCCGCGTACACGGGATACGTGTAATACCCGTCCGTCTTCAGGCTCGCCTGGGGATCGGCATCTTTGACGATGGCTGTCCCCTGCTTCATCTTCTGTTTCACGCGCGACGCGGCGACCGCCTTGTCCTTGTGGATTTCCTCGACTTTCAGGATGACCATGGCCAAGTCGTTGGCGCGGCGTACCTCGCCCGATGCGGGCAGGACGATGAGCGTGCCCGTGCTGGGCAACGGTTCGGGCGGGGCACCGTGGGCTATCTCAAGAAAGGTAGCAGAGGCAAGCAGGATGGCGGCAGCGTATCGGGACTTCATGGACATCTCCGGATTGTTATAAAAGCAATCCGGACTCTACCATGACGCTGCCGCTTGTCAATCCGCCGGCATTTACTTGAAGCGCACCTTGCCGACCAGGCGCATGTCCAGCGTGGTCTCGCCCGGTTCGAAGCTCGGTTCCGCCACTTCGGCGCTGTCGGCGGCCTTGGCGCGCATCATCATCGGCGCCGGCCGCGCCTCGTTTTGCGCATAGTTACCCGAGCCTTCGAAGTCCACCGTATCGAGCACGGCGTCGCCCACCTTGCGGCCCATGGCGTTGGCGATCGAGGCGATGCGCTCGTTGAGGTTTTTATAGGTGGCGGCAATGCGCTGGTCGTCGAGCTTTTTGGTGGTCTCTGGCGTCAGGCCAAACTGCAGCTTGGTGAGCGTGAGGACCTTCTGGGCGGCAGCGGCCGTTTTCGGCAGGCCCTCCAGGTTGGTGGTGGTCACTTCCACGTACTGGCCTACGCGCCACGCGGTCGGCACGCGCTTCGGCGCCTGGCCGTTGACCAGCGGACGGTCTTCCGGATAGACGGGATAGGTATAGTAACCCTGGGTTTTCAGGCTGGCCTGCGGATCGGCTTTTTTAAGCAGCTCCACGCCCTGCTTCATTTTTTGATTCACGCGCGACGCAGCGGCGGCCTTGTCCTTGTCCTGTTCTTCGATGGCAAACGTGGCAACGGCTTGGTCGTTGGCGTGCTTGACTTCGCCGAACGCGGGCACCACGACCAGCGTGCCGGTGGTGGGCAGCGTTTCGGCGGCGTTGGCGCCGGCGGCGGCCAGTGCGAAGGAGACGGCAGCGGCTGCGGCGAGGTGTTTGAGTACGGTCATTGCTGGCTCCAGTTGAGTTTAAGACAAGCCAGACTTTACCCCAAATTACATGGCGCACCTGTAAGACATGGTGAGTGTTTGTAACAAGAAACGGCAACAACCGCTGCTGCTGCGCCGGCTGGCCTGGGCCCGCTGGCGTGCTACCCGGCGCTTGCCGGCGGTGGCGCCGCGCAGCACCTTACAGGTCGGCACCTGCCACGGCCTCTGCCCGCATGAAGTAGGCGTTGGCAGGCGGCGCAAAAAGGCCATAGCACATGGCGCCCAGCATGCACGCGTCCCGCAGTACCGGGCCCGCGTCGGGCGCCGCGATCAGCGCGATCAGCCAGGCCAGGGCCTGCCATCCGATAAATACCAGGCGCGCCGGATCGACGCCGTGCAGCATGGCCCATCCCGCTGCCATTCCGACGGCCGCGCCAATGTAGTGCAGCAGGTACTGGCCCGCGATGGGCAGGCGGGTATGCGCCAGGGTCTCATCGAGCATGGGGGCGTCGCGAGCGAGATGGAGCCAGAACAAATTGAACGCGGCCGCCAGGATGGCATACCACGCGACCAGGGTGACGGAGGTGGGACGTGTGTGCATGGGACAGGAAATGGAGTGAATGACGTCAAACCTGTGCATTCTTTCATCCTGGCAAAGTCGCGCATTGATCCAGCGCTAACCGGCCGGCCACACGTTAAAAAACCGGCTGATGCCGGCTTCGAGTGCACTGCGGAGTGCCTGCGCCCGCGCCAATCAAAGCGTGTCGCGCACCGGCGCCTTCCTGTACAGCAGCCAGCCCAAGGCGCCGAAGATGGCAACGTACACACAACCGGTCACGGTGATTCCGAAGACGTCGGTCGGCACGTCCCCCATCATGGCGCGAAAGCTTTCGTCCATCAAAAAGCAGGTCATCGACACGAACGTAAACGCTGCAAACGCCGCGACCGCGAGGAAGAGCACGCCGGTGTCATGCCGCCAGCGCCGCCATCCCATGCAGGTGATGCCGATGAGCATCGTTACCAATGCGGGCACGGCAAAGACGACCAGCATGGCGGCCCGGCTCCTGCCATCGATGTCGATGCTGCCGAATATACATAAAGTGTTCAGGAACAGGCCCGCGATCGCCAGGAAGAAAATGCCGCACGCCTTACGCATCGTTGGCCGCGACCCTCTGGGTGAAGTACGCGGTCGCCTTGGGACGGAACAGGAAGAAGCCGATGATAATCAGGAGCAGCGCGCCAGGGATCAGCGCCGCCTTCATCGGCGATGTCAGGGCGCCGATCACCAGGCCGATCACGCCCCAGCCCACGTACAGCAGACGGCCCCAGTGGCGGCCTTTCAGCATGGCTGTGGCAGCGGCCAGCGTAATGGCCAGGCCGATATACATCAACGCGTACTGGGCGGACACGGGCAGCGGGCTCTTGGCCATGAGCGCGTGCGTGAGCGGATCGTTCATCGCGTAAATGCCGGACAGTCCCGAGAGGACCGCCGTCACGATCAGAAACCAGGCAATGATGCTGACAGAAGTAGGACGTTTCATCGTGTAATAAATAGTTATAAAGAGTTAATGATAACGTAATGAAACAGTTTAATGTTCACCAAATCTCACTGGCCTCGCGCTCGGGGCAATAAAAAAGCCGGCTGATGCCGGCTTTTTCGAAGAGACGAAAAACTGCTGTGTTTTTCGCTCGGCTGCTTGCTTAGTTTTTCGACTGGTCGACCATCTTGTTCTTGGCGATCCACGGCATCATGGCGCGCAGCTTGGCGCCCACTTCTTCGATCTGGTGCTCCGAGTTGAGGCGGCGACGCGAGATCAGGGTCGGGGCGCCGGCCTTGTTTTCCAGGATGAACGACTTGGCGTATTCGCCGGTCTGGATGTCTTTCAGGCACTGGCGCATGGCG
The DNA here is from genome assembly GCA_040508835.1 of Duganella sp. GTDB lineage: Bacteria > Pseudomonadota > Gammaproteobacteria > Burkholderiales > Burkholderiaceae_D > Rugamonas. The sequence goes on from JBEVMD010000227.1 coordinate 8,867, forward strand.
TCCTTGGTGGCCGACGTCACGACTTTCGGACCGGTCACGTACTCGCCGTATTCGGCGTTGTTCGAGATCGAGTAGTTCATGTTGGCAATGCCGCCTTCGTAGATCAGGTCGACGATCAGTTTGAGTTCGTGCAGGCACTCGAAGTACGCCATTTCCGGCGCGTAGCCCGCTTCGGTCAGGGTTTCGAAACCAGCCTTGATCAGCTCGACAGCGCCACCGCACAAGACGGCCTGTTCGCCGAACAGGTCGGTTTCGGTTTCTTCGCGGAAGTTGGTTTCGATGATGCCGGCACGGCCACCGCCGTTGGCCGACGCGTACGACAGGGCGATGTCGCGGGCAGTGCCGGACTGGTCCTGGTACACGGCGATCAAGTGCGGCACGCCGCCGCCCTGGGTGTAGGTGGCGCGCACGGTGTGGCCCGGGGCTTTCGGCGCGACCATGATCACGTCCAGGTCGGCGCGTGGCACGACCTGACCGTAGTGCACGTTGAAGCCGTGGGCGAAGGCCAGCACGGCACCTTGCTTGGCGTGCGGCGCGACGTTTTCGGCGTACACCTGCGCGATGTTCTCGTCCGGCAGCAGGATCATGATGACGTCGGCCGCTTTGACGGCGTCATTGACTTCCGCCACTTTCAGGCCGGCTTGCTCGACCTTGTTCCACGAAGCGCCGCCCTTGCGCAGGCCGACGGTGACGTTGACGCCCGACTCGGTCAGGTTTTGTGCGTGCGCGTGCCCCTGCGAACCGTAGCCGATGATGGCCACGTTTTTGCCCTTGATCAGGGAGAGGTCGGCGTCTTTGTCGTAGAAAACTTTCATGATCATTCCTATGTATTTTGTATGGTAAGCAGGTACTCGCCGTATGCGGTACCGGGATTAAACTTTGAGGATGCGTTCGCCGCGTCCGATGCCGGAACCGCCGGTGCGGACCGTCTCCAGGATGGAAGCGCGGTCGATCGAGTCGATGAACGCGTCGAGCTTGCTCTTGGCGCCGGTCAGTTCGATCGTGTAGGACTTTTCGGTGACGTCGATGATGCGGCCGCGGAAAATGTCCGCCGTGCGCTTCATCTCTTCCCGTTCCTTGCCCACGGCGCGCACCTTGATGAGCATGAGCTCGCGCTCGATGTGCTGGCCTTCGGTCAGGTCCACCACCTTCACCACCTCGATCAGGCGGTTCAGGTGCTTGGTGATCTGCTCGATGATGTCGTCCGAGCCGCTGGTGACGATGGTCATGCGCGACAGGGTCGCGTCTTCGGTCGGCGCCACGGTCAGCGTTTCGATGTTGTAGCCACGGGCGGAGAACAGGCCGACCACCCGCGACAGCGCACCGGCTTCGTTTTCCAGCAAGACAGAGATAATGTGTCGCATGTTATAAGTCCTCCGAACCGAGCAGCATTTCGGAGAGGCCCTTGCCCGCCTTGACCATCGGCCACACGTTTTCCGACTGGTCGGTGATGAAGTTCATGAACACCAGCTTGTCCTTCATGGCAAACGCGTCGCGCAGCGCGCCGTCGACGTCGCCCGGCTTTTCGATGCGCATGCCCACGTGGCCATACGCCTCGGCCAGCTTTTCAAAGTTGGGCAGCGAGTCCATGTACGACTCGGAATAGCGCGAACCGTAGTCGATCTGCTGCCACTGGCGGACCATGCCCAGGAAGCGGTTGTTGAGCATGATGATCTTGGGCGTCAGGTGGTACTGCTTGCACGTGGCGAGCTCCTGGATGCACATCTGGATCGAGCCTTCGCCCGTGATGCAGGCCACGGTCGCGTCGGGATTAGCCATCTGCACGCCCATGGCGTATGGCAAGCCCACGCCCATGGTGCCGAGGCCGCCCGAATTGACCCAGCGTTTCGGCTTGTCGAACGGGTAGTACTGCGCGGCCCACATCTGGTGCTGGCCGACGTCGGACGTGATGAAGGCGTCGCCCTTGGTCACTTCCCAGACTTTTTGCACGACCGATTGCGGCTTGATCACCAGGTCGGACGTGGCGAACTTCAGGCAGTCCTTGCCGCGCCATTCGGCGATCTGCTTCCACCAGTCCTTGAGCGCAGGCGCGTTGGGCCTGGCTTCGCTGGCGTCGAGCTGGGCCAGGAATTCGATCAGCACGTCCTTGACGTTGCCCACGATCGGGATGTCCACTTTCACGCGCTTGGAAATCGACGACGGGTCGATATCGACGTGGATGATCTTGCGCGGGTGCGAGGCGAAGTGTTTCGGATTGCCGATCACGCGGTCGTCGAAGCGGGCGCCGATGGCGATCAGGACGTCGCAGTGCTGCATCGCCATGTTCGCTTCGTACGTGCCGTGCATGCCGGGCATGCCGAGGAAATTCTCGCTCGACGCGCGGTAGGCGCCCAGGCCCATCAAGGTGTTGGTGACCGGGAAGCCCAGCTTGTCGACCAGCTTGTTGAGTTCGGGCGCTGCGTTGGCCAGGATCACGCCGCCACCGGTGTAGATCATCGGCCGTTCGGCCTGCAGCAGCAATTGCACGGCCTTGCGGATCTGACCCGCGTGGCCCTTGTCGACCGGCTTGTACGAGCGCATCTCGACCTCTTTCGGGTACGAGAACGTCGTCTTGTGCATCGAGATGTCCTTCGGGATATCGACCAGCACGGGACCGGGACGGCCGGTGCGGGCAATAAAAAAGGCTTTCTTGACGGTTTCCGCCAGGTCCTTGACATCCTTGACGAGGAAATTGTGCTTGACCACGGGACGGGTAATGCCGACCGTGTCGCATTCCTGGAACGCATCCTGGCCGATCGCGTAGCTGGGCACCTGGCCCGAGATCACGACCATGGGGATGGAATCCATGTACGCGGTGGACAAACCGGTGACGGCATTGGTGACGCCCGGACCGGACGTGACCAGCGCGACCCCCACCTTGTTCGAGCTGCGCGAATAGGCATCGGCAGCGTGGATCGCGGCCTGCTCATGGCGCACCAGAACGTGTTGGAATTTGTCTTGCTTGAAGATGGCGTCGTAGATATACAGGACGGCGCCGCCGGGATAGCCGAAGACGTGCTCGACGCCCTCTTCCGCGAGGCAGCGCACCAGTATTTCGGCGCCAGTGAACTGGTTACCAGACTGCTGATGACCGGCTTGTTGATTCCCAGCTTGTGACAATGCTTCGGTATTCATGAAACATTCCTTTCAAGGTCCATTGGAGATTGATCGGATGTTCTTTCCTTACGAAGTGTGCTACCCCCACAGCTTGCCCGGCGTCCCTTTGCGATGCGGTCACGCCCACCTTTTCCGCCAACCGTAGTGACGGGCCAAGTGGCGCTAAAACGCATATAGTCGTTTCGCCGGAATTTCTGTAGCGGTTGTGCCTACCTCTCGCGCTTGTGGCGCGGGTCAGAACAAACTGCCTACATATGAAAGCGCGTCATGTCGACGGCGGCGTTGTGTGCCTGCTGCGAGATGACCATGGAGCTTCGGGGTGTTCAAAGCGTCCCATACGGTACACCGCTGCACCATTTTGAGCAAGATAAAAGTGGAAAAAGGCCCTCTGCCGGTGCAAACCCCGGAGTTTTGACGTAAAACCATGCAAATATGTGGGAATTTTGCTAGGATGCGGTCAGTTTTCCACCTCCTCCAGCATGGCCACAGACAAAGAACTTTCCGACTTCCTCGAGAACGTCGAGCGGCGCGCCTTCAAACAAGCGGTCTACGCAGTGCGCAAGGACGAATCGGCCCTGGACATCGTGCAGGACGCGATGATCAAGCTCGCCGAAAAATACGGCGACAAGCCGGCCGCCGAGCTGCCCATGCTGTTCCAGCGCATCCTGCAGACCACCATCCTCGATTACTTCCGCCGCGAAAAAGTCCGCAACAACTGGGTCAGCCTGTTTTCGGGCATGGGTTCCTCGCAAAATGACAGCGAGGACTTTGATATACTCGAATCGTTCGCCGCCGAGGAAGGAACGGAAGCGGCCGAGTCGTCCGCCGACAAGGTGGAGCGCCAGCAAATGCTTAGTCTGATCGATGGCGAAGTCCAAAAGCTTCCGGCGCGTCAACGAGAAGCGTTCCTCATGCGTTATTGGCAGGATATGGACGTGGCCGAAACCGCCGAAGCAATGGGATGTTCCGAAGGGAGCGTGAAGACGCATTGCTCACGAGCAACCCATACACTGGCCGCCTCGCTCAAAGCCTTGGGAATTAAATTATGAACACCGACGATCTGAACTTTGCTTACAAGGTGCGGCACGCGCTCAACGAAACACTCGACGATCTGCCCGCTTCCACCACCGACCGCCTGGCGCAGGCGCGCAAGCTGGCGCTGGCCCGCAAAAAAGCCCACGTGGCGGCGCCCCTCACCGTGCGCCAGTCGAAGCTGGCCACCGCTGGCGGCGGCGTGCTATCGCACGGTTTCGGCTGGCTGGGACGGGTGGGTCTGGCGCTGCCGATGCTGTTACTGGTTGGCGGCCTCACCGGCATCTATCACTTCGAAGAACAGCAGCGCATTGCCGACCTGGCCGAGATGGACGCCGCCGTGCTGTCCGACGAACTGCCGCCTACGGCGTACCTCGATCACGGCTTCAACGCCTACCTGGCACAGAGCGAGCAATAATGGCGGTGAGCGGTCCGGTCAAGTTGGGCATCGCCACCCTGGCGGTGTTAGCGGTAGCAGCGGGCGGTGCGGCATGGGTCGGTCCGCGCGCCAACGCGCCGTCGGCGCTGACGGCCAATGCGCCCGGCACGCCGGAGTCGCCTGAAAAGCTGCGCTGGCAAGACCTGACCCCAGCCCAAAGAACGGCGCTCGAACCGCTGGCCGCCGAGTGGGACAAGACCGAACCGATCCGCAGACAGAAGTGGCTGGCCATTGCCCAGCGCTACGCGACCATGAAACCCGACGAGCAGCTGCGGGTGCAGGAACGCATGCGCGAGTGGGTACGCATGACGCCCGAGGAGCGGCGCCAGGTGCGCGAGAATTTCGCGCGCGCGCAAAAGGTCGATCCGTCGAAAAAATCCACGCAGTGGGAAAACTACCAGCAGCTCACGGACGAGCAGAAAAAGCAGCTGGCCGCGCGTTCGCCCACCACCAACAAAAAACAGCTGGCCAACCTGGCCACGCCGTCGCAAAGCAAGCAGCAGATGCCGGCGCCGATCAAGCCGCCCGCGCCACCGCTGCCGCCGCCCGTCATGCCGGCCGGACCGGCCGCCGCGCCGGCGCCGTGGATCGATCCGGCCACCGGTCAGCCCTGGCCCGACGCCTCCAACATCATGCCGGTGATCGCGCCGCCAAGCCCGCCGGTCCCGGCGGGTCCCCAGCCCTTAGCGCCGCCGCTGCCATCCGATGCCATCAAATAACACCGTCGCCGCCGTCACCACCAACCCCACCGTCCAGCGCCGCCTGGTCTCGATGGTGTACGAATTCCTGCTGGCGTTTGCGGTGCTGTTCCTGCCCTTCCTGGTCTTCGAAATGATCACCGGCGCCAGCCATGCGCCCGCGATCGAGCACTGGCGCCAGGTGCTGGCGTTCGTGATCCTGGGCGTGTATTTCATCCACCAGTGGACGCGCGAAGGCCAGACCCTGGCCATGCGCACCTGGCGCCTGAAACTGGTCCATGCCGGTCACGACCGCGTGGCGCCGCGCGTGGCGGCCGTGCGTTATCTGCTGAGCTGGCTGTGGGTGTTGCCGGCCGTGGTGGTGTGCGCCGTGTTCGGGCTGCACCAGTGGCAGGCGCTGGGCGCGGTGCTGGCCGGTATCGTGCTGTGGTCGCTCACGGCCTTCTTCGACCGCGACCGCCAGTTTTTGCATGACAAGCTGGCTGGCACGCAGCTGGTGCAGCTGCCGGCGCCGCCCAAGAAAACCCGCACGGCCAGCCGGGGTCGCACCCCGCTGGGGTCCGACCCCAAACAGTAACGCTGGCGTTACGCTGACGGCGGCGTCGCGGTCAGAAGCGCTCGTGATCCTGCAGGTAGCGCCATTCGCCCGCGGGCAGGCTCGACATGGCGATGCGGCCCACGCGGATGCGTTTCATCGACACGACGTCCAGTCCCACCATTTTGCACATGTGCTCGATCTGGCCCGGCTTCGGGTTTTTCACGGCAAAGCGCAGGCGGTTTTCGTTTTGCCAGCTGACCTTGATGGGCGCCAGCGGCTTGCCGTTGAACGGCAGGCCGTGATTGAGCAGCGCCAGGCCGTTGTCCTTGATCTGGCCGCTCACCTCGACGATGATTTCCTGTTCGATCTTTGCGGCGTCGTCGACCAGCTTGCGGGCAACCCGGAAATCCTGGGTAAAGATCAGCAGGCCGCTCGCTTTGGTTTCCAGCGGCGTGGTCAGCGTCAGGTTGGCAAAGTGGCGTTTCAATACGCGCTGGCCCGGCGCCGTGCGCGTGAGCGTGTCGGCCTTGAGCAGGTGCAGCGCCTGCTGGCCGTCCTTGCCGATGCCACCATTCACGCCCGCCGGTTTGTGCACCAGCAGCGTGACGGGCACGATTTCCAGCAAGGTGGCGTCGTCGGCCACCGTGATCTGCTGCTCCGGCGTGACGCGCGCGCCGGCATCTTCCACCAGCACGCCATCGACGCTGACATAGCCGCCCTCGATATAGACTTCGGCCTCGCGGCGCGAGCAGGGGCGCATCTCGGCCAGGCGCTTGGCCAGGCGCACGGTGTTGTCGTCGTCTTTGACTGCGGTGTTCATCCGAAAAAATCTCCAAATACGGTAATGGCGCGCTCGATGTCGGCGCGCGACGCATCCATGTGCGTGACGATGCGCAGCCGGGGCGACATCGACACGCGGATGCGCGTCAGTTGCAGCACGTCGTTCAAGCCCTGGCACACGAAGGCCGGGATGTCGACGTAAAAAATATTGGTCTGCGGCGTGCTGACCGTGATGCTGCGCATCTTGGCCAGTTCGCTCGCAAAATACGCGGCGTTGGCATGGTCTTCCGCCAGCCGCGCCACGTTGTGCTCGAGCGCATACAGGCCGCCGGCCGCCATCATCCCCGCCTGGCGCATGCCGCCGCCGAGCATCTTGCGCCAGCGTTTCGCTTCCTTGATCAGCGGCTTGCTGCCGCACAGGATCGAACCCACGGGCGCGCCCAGGCCTTTCGACAGGCAGATCGACGTGCTGTCGAAACCGGCCACCGCCTCGCGCGGGCTCACATTCATCTGCACGGCGGCGTTGCACAGGCGGGCGCCGTCTAGGTGCGTGGCCAGTCCCCGTTCATGCGCTAGCGCCGTGGCCGCGCGCGTGTAGTCCAGGCCCAGCACCCGCCCGCCGATGGTGTTTTCCAGCGCCAGCAGGCGCGTGCGCGCAAAATGAAAATCGTCGGGCTTGATGTACGCGGCAATGTCGGCCAGCGCGATGCTGCCGTCAGGCTGGTTGAGGATGGGCTGCGGCTGGATACTGCCCAGCACTGCCGCGCCGCCGCCTT
>JBEVMD010000016.1:0-5943 GCA_040508835.1 Duganella sp.
CACCTGGCGGAACAGCTCCGTGCTGTGGCGCTGACCCTGGTCGCGCACCGCGTGCAGCAGCAGGTGCACGCGCCGGATCTTGTACAGGCAGTACAGGCTGACCAGCAGTATCAATGCCAGCAATACCAGGTAACGTTGGCCCATGTCTCCTCCCTTGAATTATTGTTGCAGCACCACCTTGCTGACCACGTAGCGGTGCTTGCCCGACGCCTCGGCCGGGATGGCCGCCACCTGCTCGACCAGGATGTCCACGTCCGCACCGAGCCGCGCGCGGAACTGGGCCGTGATGCTGTGCCGCAGCGCGCCCGGCAGCGCGGGGGCGGATACCACCAGCACCCGGGTGCGGTCCAGGCTTTCCTGGATGATCTTGAAGGCGCGCACCTGCGCCACGTCGCGCAGGATGTAGATCAGGGCCAGCCCGTGCATCACGGTGCCGTCGTGGGCGACAACGAAATCGGTCACGCGGCCTTCGATCCGTTTCATCAAAGGCAGCCCGCGTCCGCACGGGCACGGCCGGACATCGAGCGCGCCGATGTCGCCGGTGGCGTAGCGGATGAACGGGAAATCCGCGCTGGCCAGGTGGGTGACCACGATGGCGCCGCTGTCGCCGTGCGGCACGGGCCGGCCCTGCTGGTCGACGATTTCAACGATCACGTCTTCGGCCGAAATGTGCAGGCCGCCTTCCGGGCATTCGTGGGCCAGGAAGCCGGCGTCGCGGCCGCCGTAGCCGTTGGCCACCGGGGCGCCGAACGCGGCAGCCAGCAGCGCGCGCTGTTCTTCGTACAGGCGCTCGGCCGTGGCAAACACCACCTTGACGCCGATATCGTCGAGCCGGCACTGGCGCAGCTGCGCATGGCGCGCCAGCAGGCACATCACGGACGGGTAGCCGAACAACATGGCCGGGCGCTGGCGCCGCAGGCCGCTCAGGTAGCTGTCGAGCCGTGCCGGCGACAGGTCGAACGCGGGCAGCAGGTGGGTGCGCAGCAGGCGGTCGCGGCGCGCGCGCCAGTAGTCCTGCGCCTGCAGCTCAATGGGCGAGCCCCACATCACGGCTTCGCGGTCGCCGATGTCCACGCCCCACCAGCGCGTGGCGCGCCATTTGGCGGCGACGTCGTGGCTCACACGCGCCTTGCCCACGTAAAAAATCAGCGGCTCGCCGCTGGAGCCGCCCGTGGTCAGGCGCTGCAGGGCGCCGGCGCCGTCGGCGCGGAACCGTTCGCGGTGGTCGTTGATGTCGGCCTTGCGCAGGATGGGCAGGCAGCGCAGGTCGCGCAGGTCGTGCACGCGGTGGGCGTCAAAGCCCAGGCGCGCATACAGATCGCGATAATACGGGACGTGGCGCGCCGCGTGCAGCAGCAGCGCCTGCAGCCGGCGCAGCTGCAGCGCTTCGATGTCCTGCGCCGAGCGCCATTGCGATGCTTCGAGCTCCACCAGCAGGCGCCGGCTGTGGTGCCGCTTGAGCAGCTCTTGCAGCGGAAACAGCCAGCGCGCCACCCACGCCGTGTAGCCGCGCGCGGGCGGCCGCTTGAGCACGCGACGGTATTGCGCCAGCAGCAGCGGGGCCACGCGCTCCCAGGTATGGCGCTGCGCCTGCACCAGCCCGCGCGCGGCCAGCCTGGCGGCCGCTTCGCGGTCGGTCAGCAGCGTGACCATGGCATGGGCCATCGCCGCGCAGTCGCCGGGCGCCACCAGCCAGCCGTCCTGTCCGTGGTGCAGCAGGTACGGGATGCCGCCCACGCGGGTGCTGACCACCGGCACGCCGCTGGCCCACGCCTCGAGCACCGAGTTGGGCATGTTGTCGGCCAGGCTGGGATTGAGCATGACGTCCGCCTGACGGTACAGCGCTGCCATCTGCGCGTGGCCCGTCTTGCCGGAAAACCGGACGGCGTCGTGCACGCCCAGCGCGCGGGCCAGGCTTTCCAGGCGCGCCCGTTCCGGCCCCACGCCGCACAGGGTCAGGCAGGCATGGGGCAGGGTTTGCTGGACCAGCGCCAGGGCGCGCACGGCGCTGGCGTTGTCGTACAGCGCTTCCAGGTGCCGCGCCACCAGGATGTGCGCGCCGGGCCGCCGGGCAACGGGCGCGGGATGAAAGCGCGCCAGGTCCACCACGTTGGGCACGATGCGGGCCATCACGCCGTGCAGCTGGAACAGGTCGGCCAGGAAAGCCGACGGCACGATCAGCGCGTGCGCGCGGCGCAGCGTCCAGCACACCAGCGCGGCGCGCCGTTGCAGGAAGGCCTGGGCCTCGCCGCCGCGGTAGTTGACCACCACGCCGGCGCCGCGCCAGCGCCCGATCCAGATGGCCGGCGCCGCAAACAGGTGCCAGGCCCAGCCGGAATGGGCCATCACGTGCAGCAACTGGGCGCGCCCGGCCGCCCGCCACAGGCGCCAGCCATAGCCCGGCAGCCGCACGGCGGCGCGCAGGCCGCGCAGCCCGGCCACCCAGCGCGGGTGGGGGGTATTGACCTGCACCATGTCGACATGGGCGCCGGCGGCCCGCAGCAGGGCGGCCAGTTGCGCCGTCTGGTTGGCGATGCCGCCCGCCGGCGGCGCCAGCGGCCCCACCAGCGCAATGCGCAGGCCGGCGTAGCCGGGACCGGGCGCCGCCCGTGCCTCGGGCGCTTCGGGCGCAACGGGTTGATCGGGGCTATCCGGCAGATCCGGCAGTTCCGGTGGCGGGCTCGAATCGTCGTTCATCGGGGCGCCAGTTGCTGGTACAGGGGCTGGTAGCGGGCCACGCTGGCGGTCCAGCTGCGCTCGCGCTCCACGTAGGCGCGCGCGCGCGCCTGCATGGCGGGCCAGCTGGCCGACTGGCGCGCCAGGTGGACCACTTGCTCGGCCAGGGCATCGGCGTCGCCGGCGCGAAACAGCATGCCGGTGGCGCCATGTTCGATCAACTCGCGGTGGCCGCCCACGTCGGACGCCACCACCAGCCGTCCCTGCGCCATGGCTTCCAGCGGCTTGAGCGGCGTGACCAGGTCGGTCAGCCGCATCGGCAGGCGCGGGTACACCAGCATGTCGATCACGCCATAATATTGCCCCACCTGGTCGTGCGCCACGCGGCCGGTGAACGTGATGCGGTGCATCAGGTTCAAGTCGGCCGCCAGCGCGCGCAGCGCTGCGTCTTCCGGCCCGCCCCCTACCAGCAGCAGGTGCAGCGAGGGGATGTCGGCCAGCATGCGCGGCAGCGCGCAGATCAGCAGCGCCAGGCCTTCGTACGCGTAAAACGAGCCGATGAAGCCGATCACCAGGCGGCCGGTCAGGCCCAGCTGGTGCGCCAGTATGCCGGGATCGGCCGCCTGGGCCCGCGCCGCATCGAAGCGCTGGACGTCCACCGCGTTCGGTATCACCGTGATCTTGTCGGCGGCAACTCCGCGTGCCAGCAGGTCCGAGCGCAGGCCGTCGCAGATGGCCGTCACCGCGTGGGCCCGCCGCACGACGTAGTTGTCGAGCGCGCGCGTGAGCCGGTAGCGCAGCCCGCCGGTAGGACTGGTGCCGTGGTCGGCCGCCGCATCTTCCCAGAACGCGCGGATTTCATACACCACGGGGATGCCCAGCGCCTGGCCCACGCGCAAGGCGGCCACGGCGTTGAGCGCGGGTGAGTGCGCGTGCAGGATATCGGGTTTTTCGCGCAGGGCCACCTGGTGCAGGCGGCGCGTCAGGCCGGCGATGGCGCCCAGCTGGCGCAGCACGGCCAGCTGCGCCCACCAGCCGTCGTGGGCGCGGGTGCGGTAGAAATGCCAGCCGTCGACATGGTGCTCGCCGCCGTTGCCGCCCTGGCGCGCGCCGGTGACGTGGATCGTGTGCCAGCCCAGCGCGCGCTGCTGGCGCAGGATCGCCAGCGTGCGGAACGTGTAGCCGCTGTGCAGCGGCAGCGAATGGTCGAGCACGTGGAGGATGCGCCAGCTCATGCTGCCCGCCTGGCGTGGCCGGTGCCGCCGTTGTCACCGTTGCCGGCCGGGTCGCGGCGCGCGGGTGCAAGATCGGCGCCCGTGCCGGGCGCGGCCAGCGTCTGGCGCAAGAATGCTTCGAACATCATCAGCGACCAGAGCGGCGCGCTGTGGTCATGCCGGCCCGACTGGTGGCGGTCGAACAGCCGGCGCACGAACGCTGTGTCGAACAGGCCGCAGTCGGCCAGCAGCGCACTGTCCACGCTCGCTTGCAGGCGCGGGCGCAGCGCGCCGCGCATCCAGTCGGCCAGCGGCAGCGAAAAGCCCATCTTGCGGCGGTGGAGCACATCGTCCGGCAGGTAGGGCGCCAGCGCCTGCTTGAAGATGTGCTTGCCGGTGCCGCCCTGCAGCTTGTACGCCGGCGGCAAGCCCGAGATCCATTCGACCAGTTGATGGTCGAGCAGCGGCACCCGCACTTCCAGCCCGTGCGCCATGCTGGCGCGGTCGACCTTGGTGAGGATATCGCCCGGCAGATAGGTTTTCAGGTCCAGATACTGCACCAGCGACAGCGCGTCCGTGGCCGGGCTGGCGGCTGCATGCCGGCGCAGCACGTCCGCCGCATGATAGCCGTCCAGCTCGCGACGCAGCCCGGCGCTAAACAGGCGCTGGCGCAGCGGATCGGGCATCAGGGCGATGCTGTGGAAATACGCAGTGACGCTGTCGCGGCCCAGCGCCTGCAGCGTGGTCTTGGCGCGCAACGGCCGCGGCGCCCAGTCCGCCTTGGGATACAGCCGGCCCAGCGTGCCGAACAGCGGTCGCCGCAGCGCCAGCGGCAGCAGCGCGCGCCAGCGCTCCTCGTGCAGATGCCAGCGGTAGCGGCGATAGCCGGCCAGGCTTTCGTCGCCGCCGTCGCCCGACAGCGCCACGGTCACGCGCTGGCGCGCCAGCTGGCATACGCGGTAGGTGGGCAGCGCCGAGCTGTCGGCAAACGGCTCGTCGTACAGGCGCGCCAGTTCGTCGATCAGTTCCGCATCGTGCTGGCGCACGGTCCGGCTGCGATGGCTGGTCCGGTAGCGCTCGGCCACCATCTGCGCGTACCGCGACTCGTCGTAGCCGGCGTGGTCGAACGCGATCGAGCACGTGTCGACGGGGCGCGCCGACAACTGCGCCATCATGGCCACGACCGCGCTGGAATCGACGCCGCCCGACAGAAAGGCGCCCAGCGGCACTTCGGCCACCAGCCGGATATGGACGGCCTCGCGCAGGCGCGCCAGCAGTTCGTCCGCGCAGTGCGCCTCGCTGCCGACGTTCTGCCGGGCGAACGGTACATCCCAGTACCGGCGCGGCGCCGGCACGTCGCTGCCCTTGCGCAGCAGCAGCGTGTGGCCCGGCTCCAGCTTGCGGACCTGGCTGAAGATGGTGCGCGGCTCCGGCACGTAGCCGTAGGCAAAATAGTCTTCGACCGCCAGCGGGTCGAGCGCGCGCCGCACGCCGTCATGGCGCAGCAGCGCCTTGATTTCGGACGCGAACAGCAGCTGGCCGCTGGCCAGCCGCGCGTAGTGCAGCGGCTTGACGCCGAGCCGGTCGCGCGCCAGAAACAGGCATTGCTGCTTGCGGTCCCACAGGCCGAAGGCGAACATGCCGCGAAAATGCTCGACGCAGTGCACGCCCCATTGCTCCCAGGCGTGGACGATGACTTCGGTATCGCAATGGGTGCGGAACGTGTGGCCGTATTGTTCCAGCGCGCGTTTGAGGGCCGGAAAATTATAGATTTCGCCGTTGTACACGACCGACACCGTGTGGTTTTCGTTGAACATCGGCTGGGCGCCGCCGGCCAGGTCGATGATGGCCAGGCGCCGGTGGCCCAGGCCCACGCCCGGCTCGCGGTGCGTGCCGCACCCGTCCGGTCCCCGGTGGCGCTGGCTGTCGGTCATCTGCACCAGCAGTCCGGCATCGATGTCGGCATGGCCGAACAGGTCGTAGATTCCGGCGATCGCACACATGGCTATCCTTTCGTCAATATTTGTCCGAGTCCGCCATCGGCGGCCGGCGT
>JBEVMD010000255.1:0-8399 GCA_040508835.1 Duganella sp.
AGTTCCGGCCCGGCTTCTTCACCGGCGTGACCACCGTGGTGCTCAAGCTGTTTTCCTGCGTGCAGCCGCGCAGCGCCGTGTTCGGCAAGAAGGATTACCAGCAGCTGATGATGGTGCGCAATATGTACCTGTCGGAGCTGGAACGCGCGGAAGCGCCGGCGCTGTACCAGACCCTGAACTTCGTTGCGGAAGAAGTGCGGGCCGGGCACCTGGACGTGTTCCAGGTCGAGCACAAGGCGATGGCCGCGCTGGCCCAGCGCGGCTGGCAACCCGATTACGTGTCGATCCGCAAGCGCAGCGACCTGCAGCCGCCCAGCGCGGGCGATCTGGCGCAAGGCGCACCGCTGGTGGTGCTGGCGGCAGCCAAGCTGGGATCGACGCGGTTGATCGATAACCTGGAAATCTAACGGCAGCCACCGCGGCATGCCTCGTCATCGCTGCGCACGCGGAGACCGATGCGCCGCGTGACTTGCCAGCTCAGCAAGGATTCCCGCCTGCGCGGGAATGATGGGTGATCCGCGTACCCGGGAACGCCGGACAGGATGTCGGTAGCGGAAAAGAATCGCGCGTGATCGCCTTCTCACTCCGCCACATGCTGGGCCCACGCCAGCGCGCACAGGTGGGCGCGGTTGACTTCTTCCGGCACCAGCTTGAGCGACAGCGCCAGCGTGGCCACCAGGTCCGAGTTCAGCTCACACGCTTCGGCCAGCGCCAGGTACGGGCCGTACCGGCCGCTGCGCGTGAGCAGCGCCGCGATCACCTCGTCGGGCAGCTGTATGCTGCCCAGCACTTCTTCCATGGTAATGCCCAGCAGCCGGTCCAGCAGCGAGAACATGCCCGCCACGAACACTTGCTCGGCCTCGGCCTTGCCCAGCGCATCCTGCGCCAGCAGCTCGGCCAGCCGGCCGCGCACGACGGCCGTCTCCAGCAGCACCGGCGAATATCCGGACGTGCTGGCCGTGGCCAGCAGCAGGGTCAGCCAGCGGTGCAGCGGCGCGTAGCCCAGCAGCGCCAGCGCCTGGCGGATCGACTGCACCTCGCGTCCCGCGCCGAACCCGGCCGAATTAATAAACCGCAGCAGCTTGTACGACAGCGTGGGATCGCGTTTGAGCACGGCCTCGAGCTGGGCCACGTCCGCATCCTGTTTCACCATCTGCATCAGCTGCACGATGATGGCCTGGGCGGGATTGACGCCCTTGGGACAGGTGCTGGGCCGCGGCGTGAGGTGCAGCTTGCCGACAAAGGCGTTCAGGCCCAGCGCCGCGCAGGCGTCGAAGTCGGTCCAGTTGTCCACCGGACGGGCCACCATGGTCAGCCCCGACTGCTTGAGCGCGGCGTACGCACGGGCCTGGGTGGCCACGTCGGCGCCGCTGAACCGCACTTCCACGAACGACGCCAGGGTGGATAACTTGAGCCCGGCAGGCGCGCGGGCGAAGTGGCGCAGCAGGATGCCCACGCCGCCGGCGCGCAGCGCCAGCACGGCCTGCAAGGTATCGCCTTCGGCCAGCGTGGCGGCCGGCAGCGACAGCACCGTGTACTGCGGCGGCATGCGATGCAGGGCGTCGGCCGACAGCATGGCCGGAACGGCTTCAAGAAAGAGGATTTTGTCGCGCAACAGCCAGGTCTGGCCGTCGTCGCCGCCCACCATCTGGTTGGCCACGAAGGCCAGCAGGGATTCCAGCGCAGGCGCCGAGGAGGCGCCGACTGCCGCCGGGTTCTGCGGCTGCTGCCAGGACAGCTCATACCCGACTACCCGCTGTTGCGGATCGAGCAACGGCTCGCGAACCAGGAAATGGGTATGATGCATGCTCGTCCGAAGGCAGGCGGTCAATGCGAATGCCGGGCCGAGACCGCGTAAAGCTCTCTGGCGCCGGATCGATACTCAACAACACCGGCCCCGCCGCGCCAGGCGCGACAGAACCGCTCACTACCGGTACAACGACTGCAACGTCAATGATGGCCACCTCAGCGATTGCAACCGCACTGGCTGCAACCTCATTGACTGTCGCTTAAATCACGCGCCCAGCTTTTCGAAAATCTTGTTCAGCTTTTCGTCCAGGGTGGCGGCGGTAAATGGCTTGACCACGTAGCCGTTGGCGCCTGCTTGCGCAGCCGCGATGATGTTTTCTTTTTTCGCTTCGGCGGTCACCATCAGCACCGGCAGCTTGGCCAGGGCGGGATCGGCGCGTATGTTTTGCAACATCGTCAGGCCGTCCATGTTTGGCATGTTCCAGTCCGACACGACGAAGTCGAACGACTCGGCGCGCAGCTTGGCCAGCGCCATCACGCCGTCTTCAGCTTCGTCGACATTGGCATAACCCAGTTCTTTTAACAGATTTCGGACGATGCGACGCATCGTCGAAAAATCGTCAACAACTAAAAATTTCATCTTCGGATCAGCCATGAATTACTCCGTTGTTTCTTTACGCGGTTGTTAATATTGCCTACAAACTCCAAGCAAGTTGTAGGATAGCATTTTCGTTGCTCCAAGGCGAACAAAGTCGCAGTAAAACGTCATTGCAACCACATTCGCCCCGGGTTTGTATCGATTCCACCCGCTTATGCCGCGTTACACGCGCAACGCACGCATGCCATGCTGCGCCAGGTAGCCGAGCACCATGCCCGGCAGCGCCGTCAGGGCGCCCACTTCGTGTGCGGCGCCAATGGCAATCGCTTCGCGCGGCATGCCGAACACCACGCAACTGGCCTCGTCCTGGGCGAAATTATACGCCCCGGCCGCCTTCATCTCCAGCATGCCGGCCGCGCCGTCCTTGCCCATGCCGGTCAGGATCACGCCTACCGCGTTCTTGCCGGCTGCCTGCGCTGCCGATCGGAACAGCACGTCCACCGACGGACGATGGCGATTCACCGGTTCGGCCTGGTCGATCCTGGTCATGTAGTTGGCGCCGCTGCGGGTCAGGTACAGGTGCGAGTGACCGGGCGCGATGTAGGCGTGGCCCGGCAGCACGCGCTCGTTGCCTTGCGCTTCCTGCACCGATATCTTGCACAGCGAATCGAGGCGCTTGGCAAACGAGCGCGTAAATCCTTCCGGCATGTGCTGGGTGATCAGGATGCCGGGGCAATCGGACGGCATCTGCATCAGGAATTCGCGGATCGCCTCGGTGCCGCCGGTGGATGCGCCGACAATGATCAGTTTTTCCGACGACAGCAGCGGGTTGCGCAGGGCGGACAGCGGCACGCTGCCCTGGGCGGCCGCGCCGGCGGCAGGCAGGGTGCGCGCACGCACGCGGGCCTTGGCGGCGGCGCGGATTTTATCGGAAATCAGGTCGGTGTATTCGCGCATGCCGGCCTGGATCGAGATCTTCGGCTTGGTGACGAAATCGACGGCGCCCAGTTCCAGCGCGCGCATGGTGATCTCGGAACCGCGCTCGGTCAGCGACGACACCATCACCACCGGCATCGGTCGCAGGCGCATCAGTTTCTCCAGGAAGTCGAGACCGTCCATTTTCGGCATCTCGACGTCGAGCGTGAGCACGTCCGGATTG
This sequence comes from Duganella sp., assembly GCA_040508835.1. Taxonomy (GTDB): domain Bacteria; phylum Pseudomonadota; class Gammaproteobacteria; order Burkholderiales; family Burkholderiaceae_D; genus Rugamonas. The sequence continues at coordinate 3,507 of JBEVMD010000255.1, forward strand.
TGCTGCTTGATCAGCTCGCGCGCGACCAGCGGATCGGGCGCCGTTGCCACCACTTCCATGTCGGGCTGACTGTTGATGATCTCGCTCATGACACTGCGGATCAGCGCGGAGTCGTCGACGATGAGAACCTTGATCTTCATACGTGTGCTTTCTAATTAAAACAAATCGATCTCGCCACCCACCGGGGCCTTCTTCAGGCGGCTGGCGTATTCGACCTCGCGCTTGACCAGCGTATCGTTATGGGTTTGCATCAGCTTTTTCACGAGCACCTTGCCGGTACGGGGGAAGAAATACACCTTGCGCGGGTGGATGTCGTTCAGGTCTTCGGCCACCACGCGGATGCGCTCGGTCTTGAGGAAGCTGAGCACGAACGCCGCATTGCGCTCGCCCACGTTAATGGCCGTAAAACCTTTGAGGACGGCGCCGCCGCCGAAGACCTTCGCTTCCAGGTTTTCGCGCTTGGCGCCGGCCTTGAGCAGGTCGTTGATCAGGATTTCCATCGCATACGTGCCGTAGCGCGCCGAGGCGGAGACGGGGCTGCCGTCGCCGCCGCCGTCGGGCAGCATGAAGTGGTTCATGCCGCCCAGGCCCGTGGTGCGGTCGCGGATGCAGGCCGACACGCACGAGCCCAGCACGGTCACGATCAGCATGTCCTTGTTGGTGAAATAGTATTCGCCCGGCAGGATCTTGGCCGCTTCGCAATCGAAGGTGCGGTCGTAGTACAGATTCGTGGCAAATTGTTCGAGGTCCATGGCTGCTCTCTAGGCGCGGTGCGGGACCTTGGCGGCGGTCCGGTGTTTATCGTCAAGCTCGTACACCGTCTTGCCGCGCAACTTGAGCGCATCGGACACGTAGAGGAAATTCTCGGAGTGGCCCGCAAACAGCAGCGCATCCGGTTTCATCAGCGGCACAAAGCGCGACAGGATCTTGCGCTGGGTGTCCTTGTCAAAATAAATCATCACGTTGCGGCAGAAGATGACGTCGAACTGGCCGCTGACGGGCCAGCTGTCGGCCAGCAGGTTCAGCGGCTTGAACGTGATCATGTTGCGCAGTTCCTGGCGCACGCGCGCCTGGCCTTCGCGCTCGCCCTTGCCTTTCAGGAAAAAGCGGCGCGAGCGCTCGGGGCTCATCTTGTCCAGGCGGTCCATGGTGTACACGCCGTTGGCGGCGTGCGCCAGCACGTTGGTGTCGATGTCGGTGGCAATGATGTTGCAGTTGGGCGTGAGCGTGTTGAACGCCTCGCACACCGTCATGGCGATCGAATACGGCTCCTCGCCGGTGGACGCGGCCGAGCACCAGATGTTGAGCGGCTCGCGCTTGCCCTTGACGTGCTCGGCCAGCAGCGGGAAATGGTGCGCTTCGCGGAAGAACGAGGTCAGGTTGGTGGTCAGCGCATTGGTGAACGCTTCCCACTCCTCGCCCAGGCGGCCCGCTTCGAGGTCGTCCAGGTACTTGGCGAACGACGCGATGCCGGTGGCGCGCAGGCGCCGGGCCAGGCGGCTGTACACCATTTCCTGTTTGCTGTCGGCCAGCGAAATGCCGGCGCGCTTGTAAATGAGGCCGCGCACACGCTCGAAGTCCCGGGCATTGAAATCGAACTCTTTAACGGTGTCTTTGCTATGCGGCATGGTGGATCCTTAATTCGGCGTTACTGCTTAAAACTCTTCCCACTCGTCGGCCTGGGCAGGCTTGGAGCTGGGCTTGGGGGTGGCCGTGCCGGCCGGCTTGGCGGGCGCCTTGGTCGCGGCAGCAGCTGGCAGGCGCACGGCCGGCTTGGCTGATGGCCGGGCCGGCGCGCGCGGCGCGGCCTTGACTGCAACCGGCGCCAGGCGGCTGGCCGGTGCGCTGCGGCCGCCATCGCTGGCCAGCTTGAAGATGCTGACGGCGCGCGCCAGGATTTCAGCCTGCTCCTGCATGCTCTCGGCGGCAGCGGCCGCTTCTTCCACCAGCGCGGCGTTCTGCTGGGTCATCTCGTCCATCTGGGTGATGGCCTGGTTGACTTCCTCGATGCCGTTGCTTTGTTCCTGGGTGGCGGCGGTGATCTCGCCCATGATGTCGGCCACCTGGCGGATCGAGGTGACGATCAGCTCCATGGTGTTGCCGGCCTCGTCCACCAGGCGGCTGCCGGCGTCCACTTTTTCCACCGAGTCGCTGATCAGTTCCTTGATCTCGCGGGCGGCGCCAGCGGAGCGCTGGGCCAGGTTGCGCACTTCCGACGCCACCACGGCAAAGCCGCGGCCCTGCTCGCCCGCGCGGGCGGCTTCCACGGCCGCGTTCAGGGCCAGGATGTTGGTCTGGAACGCGATGCCGTCGATGACGCCGATGATGTCCACGATGCGGCTCGAGCTTTCCTTGATCGACCCCATGGTGGTGACCACCTGCGACACCACGCTGCCGCCCTTCTCGGCCACCGACGAGGCGGAGACCGCCAGCTGGTTGGCCTGGCGCGCGTTGTCCGCGTTCTGCTTCACGGTCGAGGTCAGCTCTTCCATCGAGGACGCCGTTTCTTCCAGCGAGCTGGCCTGGGTTTCGGTCCGGGCCGACAGGTCGGCATTGCCGGCCGCGATTTCATGGGCGGCCGTCGTGATCAGTTCGGAACCGGCGCGCACTTCGCCCACCGTGGTGGCCAGGCTGTCGTTCATGTCGCGCAGCGCCTGCAGCAGTTCGCTGGTTTCGTCGCGGCCGACCACGACCACTTCCGAGCTCAGTTCGCCGGAAGCGACGCGTTGCGCCACCACCACGGCGCCGGCCAGCGGCACCGTGATCGAGCGGGTGATGACCACCGCGCACGCCACGCCCAGCGCCACGGCGGCAGCGCCCAGGCCGAACAACAGGTACATCAGCGACCGCACGGCGCCTTCCGAGCTGCCGATCACGGCGCTGGAACTGGCCAGCTGCAGGTTGACCAGCTTGTTAATCTGGGCCAGCGTCTGCTGGTTGAGCGGATCGATGCGGCCGGACAGGATCTTGGCGGCGCCCTCGGTATTGAACGCCAGGATTTGCGCCAGCGCTTCCTTGAAGGCGGTATCGGTTTGCGCATCGAGCTTGCCGATTTCGGCCAGCACGCCCTGTTCTTCGCTGGACAGGCCCAGCGCTTTCAGGTCGTTCAGCGCCTTTTCGTACAGCGCGCGCTGGTCCTTCACCTTCTGCTCTTCCTTCTGCATCAGGCTGACGTCCGATTGCAGGCCGATATTGCGCATGGCGATGCCGGTTTCCAGCATCGCGCTTTTCATGGTGCTGGCCTGCAGATTCTTGGCGCTGGCCACGGTCAGGCCGTTTTCCAGCTGCTTGCTGTTGTTGTAGTTCAGGTAGTTGGTCAGCAAAACCATGGCCACCAGAATGGCCAGGATGGCCCCAAAGCCGATACGCAGGCGCGTACCGATCGTAAAATCGCGCAAATTCATCTCTGTTCCCCCGTTTACTGCATGTGCTTGACGCCACCGGCGACGTCCACGCGGTGGTTATAGATGTTCTTCTGGCGCGCCCTCTGTGGGGAGCGCCGCGGGCAGGGACGCGTACCGCTTCGGGGCTGGGTTTAGGCCGCCAGTTGTTCCATCAAGCCCATATCGGGGCTCAACATCAGTTTGTCGATATTCACCAGGATCAGCATGCGCTCATCGATCGTGCCGAGGCCGATCATGTAGTCGGAGCTGAACGCGGTGCCCATCTCTGGGGCCGGCTTGACCTGTTCCGGCGTCAGGGTGGTGACGTCGGACACCGAATCCACCACCATGCCGACGATGCGGCCGTTGATGTTCAGGATAATCACCACGGTGAACTGATCGTAGATCGGCTCGCCGAGGTTGAATTTGATGCGCATGTCCACCACCGGAATGATGATGCCGCGCAGGTTGATCACGCCCTTGATGAAGTCGGGCGCGTTGGCGATGCGGGTGACCGCCTCGTAGCCACGGATTTCCTGCACCTTCAAAATGTCGATGCCGTACTCTTCGGTGCCCAGCTTGAACGCCAGGTATTCGTGGCCGGCGATCTCGTTGGCGCCAGTCGTCAATGCGTCGGACATAATAATTCCTCTCTACGAAAAAATCTGTTCATCGGCCAGCTGGCGCGACGAGCGTATCAGGGCGGCAACGTCGAGAATCAGGGAGACGCCGCCGTCGCCCAGGATGGTGGCGCCGGAAATGCCCGCCACCTTGCGGTAATTCGATTCCAGGTTCTTGACCACCACCTGCTGCTGCCCCACCAGGTCGTCCACGAACAGCCCGGCCTTGCGGCCTTCCGTTTCGATGATCACCACGATGCCCTGGGTGGGATCGGTAAAGCGCGGCGTGATGTCGAACATCTGGTACAGGGGCACCAGCGGCAGGTATTCGCCCCGGACCTTGATCACGCGGCCCTTGCCGCTGATTTCCTTGACGTCTTCCGGCACAGGTTGCAGCGATTCGATCACAAAACCCAGCGGCAGGATGTACACCTCTTCGCCGACCCGTATCGACATGCCGTCCAGGATCGCCAGCGTCAGCGGCAGCGAGATGGAAATCGTGGTGCCGAAACCCTTGGCCGAGCGGATATCGACCACGCCGCCCATGGCCGTGATGTTACGTTTCACGACGTCCATGCCCACGCCGCGGCCCGACACGTCGGTCACCGTTTCGGCCGTGGAAAAGCCCGGTGCGAAGATCAGCTGCCAGACTTCGGCGTCCGCCATGGTGTCGCTCACGGCCAGGCCGTTTTGCGCGGCCTTGGCCAGGATCCGTTCGCGGTTCAAGCCGCCGCCGTCATCCGATACTTCGATGATGATGTTGCCGCCCTGGTGCGACGCCGATAAAAACAGGCGGCCGGCGTCGCTCTTGCCGGCGGCACGCCGCACGTCCGGCATTTCGATGCCATGGTCGATCGAGTTGCGCACCAGGTGCGTGAGCGGATCGACGA
>JBEVMD010000299.1:0-6570 GCA_040508835.1 Duganella sp.
TTCTGGCCCGGCAGGGCGGCAGGGTGGAAGTCGCCCGCATATAAACCGTTGCGCCCGCCCGTGAACCATGGCCGGGCGCTCACGTCCACGCCTTCGAGCAGGCTCTGGGTGGCGGCAATCACGCGGCCGTCGGGGCCGGCCAGGCCGATCCAGGCATAATCGGGCGACACTTTTTGCAGGCTTTCCAGCACCGTGCGCACTTCGGCGGGCGAACCGGCGTCGCGCAGTTGCGGCAGCTCGCTCAAAAGCTGGACGTCGCTGCCCGCCTTTTGCACGACCCGGTTGAGGGCGTCGCGCATCTGCCACGACAGCTGTTGCAGGCGCAGACCCGCCTCGCGCTCCACGTAATTGAGGGCAAAGTGATCGACCAGGATCAGCAGCGCGAGCACGGTCAGCAGCACGGTCGCACTCACGCCCACCGTCACCAGCGTGGTCAGTCGGGGCCGTGTAGCATGGTCATGGGGCTGCTTGCTCATGGGACGTGGTGACAGTCGCGCGGTCGGTCGGTGAATGGGTAACCGGTAATTTTAGCACCGGCGCCCGCCCGACTATTGTCTGGATAGTTAAATTGTTTCCTGATAGCCACGAAACGATTACTTAAGGATAACTTAAAGTCATGCAGTGGCCTTAGGTAGTTGCTGTGCGGAATTAAGTTGCGCCTTGACATAGTTAGAATGATCGTTCATTCTATAGCTTGTGTTCTTATAATCTCCTCAGAAAGTCTCACCACATGGAAGCTCTTTTCTGCAAACCGTCGCTGCGGACCGCCGGGGTCGCAGCCCTGATCACCGCAACCGCCTTCGTGGCTGGTTGCTCCAAATCCAAAGATGAAGCCCCGCCAGCGCCGCCGCCGGCGCAGGTAGGCGTGTTCCAGGTCGCCCAGGAGCCGCTGCAGATCACGACCGAACTGCCGGGCCGCACCAATGCGTTCCAGGTGGCGGAAGTGCGTCCCCAGGTCAACGGCGTGATCCAGAAGCGCCTGTTTGTCGAGGGCTCCGACGTCAAGGCCGGCACCCCGCTGTACCAGATCGATCCGTCGATCTACCAGGCCAGCGTCAACTCGGCCAAGGCCGCGCTGGCCAAGGCCAAGGCCAATCTGCTGACCAGCGGTCCGAAATCGGAACGCTACAAAGAACTGCTCGATATCGAAGGCGTGAGCCGCCAGGATTACGAAGATGCGGTCGCTGCCGACGCCCAGGCCAAGGCCGACGTGGAATCGGCCAAGGCGGCGCTGGAAGAAGCCAACATCAACCTGCGCTATACCAATGTGTACGCGCCGATCAGCGGCCGCATCAGCCGTTCGACCGTGACTGCCGGCGCGCTGGTCACCGCCAACCAGACCGAGGCGCTGACCACCGTGCAGCAGCTCGATCCGATCTACGTGGACGTGACCCAGTCCAGCGAAGACCTGCTGCGCCTGAAGCGCGAGATGGAAAACGGCAGCCTGAAACAATCGGGCCAGGCCAAGGTGGCGCTGGTGCTGGCCGACGGCACCAAGTATGCCGAAGCGGGCAAGCTGCAGTTCTCCGACGTCTCGGTGGACCAGGGCACGGGCAACGTCACGCTGCGCGCGATCTTCCCGAACCCCAAGCATGACCTGCTGCCAGGCATGTTCGTGCGCGCCGTGATCGATTCGGGCGTGGACGAAAAAGCCATCACCGTGCCGCAGCAGGGCGTGTCGCGCAACCAGAAGGGCCAGGCCACCGCGCTCGTGCTCAACAAGGAAGGCAAGGTCGAGCAGCGCATCCTGACCACGGCCGGCACCCATGGCGACCGCTGGCTGGTGAAATCCGGCCTGGCCGCCGGCGACCAGGTGATCGTGGAAGGCGTGCAGAAAGTCAAGCCGGGCGCATCCGCCGTGGTCGCCAAGGCGCCTGCCGCCGCGCCTGCCGGTGGCGCCGCGCCAGCAGCACCGGCCGCCGCTCCCGCTGCCGCCAAGTAATCCAGGAGATCACATATGTCCCGTTTCTTTATTGATCGCCCGATTTTCGCCTGGGTGATCGCGATCGTGATCATGCTGGGAGGCATACTTGCCATCCTCGGCCTGCCGATCGCGCAATATCCCGCCATTGCACCGCCATCGATCTCGATCACCGGTTCGTATCCGGGCGCCTCCGCCAAGACCGTGGAAGACGCCGTGACCCAGGTCATCGAACAGAAGATGAAGGGTATCGACGGCTTGCGCTACATGTCGTCGTCGAGCGATTCGACCGGCGGCATCAGCATCACGCTGACCTTCAAGTCCGGCACCAATCCCGACATCGCCCAGGTACAGGTGCAGAACAAGCTGCAGCTGGCCACGCCGTTGCTGCCGACGGCCGTGACGCAGCAGGGCCTGGTGGTCAACAAGGCCACCAAGAACTTCCTGCTGGTGATCGGTTTCGTGTCGCAGGACGGTTCGATGAACCAGGCCGACATCGGCGACTACGTCACCGCCAGCGTGCTCGATCCGATTTCGCGCGTGGAAGGCGTGGGCGACGTCACCAACTTCGGCTCGCAATACGCGATGCGCATCTGGCTCGATCCGGCCAAGCTGCAAAGCTACCAGTTGACGCCTGCCGACGTCACCACGGCCATCACCGCGCAAAACACCGAGGTGTCCGCCGGTGAACTGGGCGGCTCGCCCGCCGTCCCCGGTCAGCAGCTGAACGCGACCGTGTCGGCCCAGAGCCGCCTGCAGACCGCCGAGCAGTTTGGCGCCATCCTGCTGAAAACCACGACCACCGGCGCCACCGTGTACCTGCGCGACGTGGCCCGCATGGAGCTGGGTCGCGAGAATTACTCGATCCTGGCCCGCTACAACGGCAAGGCCGCGACCGGTATCGCCATCAAGCTGGCCACCGGCGCCAACGCGCTCGACACCGCCGAAGCGGTCAAGAAAAAAGTGGCGCAGATGGAGAAGCAGTTCCCGCAAGGCCTGAAAGCCATGGTGGCATTCGACACCACGCCGTTCGTCAAGATCTCGATCGAAGAAGTGGTCAAGACCCTGGTGGAAGCCGTGGTGCTGGTGTTCCTGGTGATGTATCTGTTCCTGCAGAACTTCCGCGCCACCCTGATTCCCACCATGGCCGTACCGGTCGTGCTGCTGGGGACGTTTGCCATCCTGTCGGCGCTGGGTTACTCGATCAATACCCTGACCATGTTCGCCATCGTGCTGGCCATTGGCCTGCTGGTCGACGATGCGATCGTGGTGGTGGAAAACGTCGAGCGGATCATGACGGAAGAGGGCTTGTCGCCGGTCGAGGCCACGCGCAAGTCGATGGGCCAGATCAGCGGCGCGCTGGTCGGTATCGCCATGGTGCTGTCGGCCGTGTTCGTGCCGATGGCGTTCTTCGGCGGCTCCACCGGCGTGATCTATCGCCAGTTCTCGATCACCATCGTCTCGGCGATGGTGCTGTCGGTAATCGTGGCAATGATCTTCACGCCGGCGCTGTGCGCCACGCTGCTCAAGCCGGTGCCGAAAGGCCACGCCATGGCCACCACCGGTTTCTTCGGCTGGTTCAACCGCACGTTCGACCGCGGCAACCGCAAGTACCAGGGCATGGTCGGTTCGATTATCAACAAGAGCGGCCGTTCGCTGATCGTGTACGCGCTGATCGTGGCCGCGATGGCGTTCGTGTTCATGCGCCTGCCGACGTCGTTCCTGCCGGAAGAAGACCAGGGCGTGCTGTTTACCCAGATTCAATTGCCGACCGGCGCCACCCAGGAGCGCACGCTCAAGACCATCGAAAAGGTCGAGCAGCACTTCATGAACAACGAGAAGGATTCGGTCGCTTCCGTGTTTGCGGTGGCCGGCTTCAGCTTTGCGGGTAACGGCCAGAACACCGGTATCGCGTTCGTGCGGATGAAGGACTGGTCCGAGCGCAAAGGCAAGGACCATGCCGTGACCGCGATTGCCGGCCGCGCCATGGGCGCCTTCTCGCAGATCAAGGATGCGATGGTGTTCGCGTTCGCCCCGCCAGCCGTGCTGGAACTGGGTAACGCATCGGGCTTCGACCTGATGCTGCAGGATACCGGCGGCGTGGGCCACGCAGCGCTGACTGCGGCCCGTAACCAGATGCTGGGCATGGCCGCACAAAGCAAGGTGCTGGTCGGCGTGCGTCCGAACGGCCAGGAAGATACGCCGCAGTACAAGATCACCGTCGACCAGCAGAAAGCCACGTCGCTGGGCCTGACCGTGGCGGACGTCAACCGTGTGCTGAGCACGGCCTGGGGTTCGGCGTACGTCAACGACTTCATCGACCGTGGTCGCGTGAAAAAGGTGTACATCCAGGGCCAGGCGGAAGCGCGCATGGTGCCGGAAGACCTGAACAAGTGGTTCGTGCGTAACAGCGCGGGCGACATGGTGCCGTTCTCGGCCTTCTCGCACGGCGAGTGGATTTTCGCCTCGCCGCGCCTGGAGCGCTACAACGGCCTGCCGTCGATCGAGATCCTCGGTCAGCCGGCGCCGGGCCAGAGTTCGGGCGCCGCCATGGCGGAAGTCGAGCGCATGGCGGCCCAGCTGCCGCCGGGCATCGGCTACGAGTGGACCGGTCTGTCGACGGAAGAACGCGACTCCGGTTCGCAAACCACGCAGCTGTATGCGATCTCGATCCTGATCGTGTTCCTGTGCCTGGCCGCGCTGTATGAAAGCTGGTCGGTGCCGTTCTCGGTGCTGCTGATCGTCCCGCTGGGTATTCTGGGTACCGTGCTGGCCACGTTCCTGTTTAAACTGTCGAACGACGTGTACTTCCAGGTCGGCCTGCTGACCGTGGTGGGCCTGGGCGCGAAAAACGCGATCCTGATCGTGGAATTCGCCAAGGACCTGCAGGAGCAGGGCATCGAGCTCAAGGAAGCGACCCTGCAGGCGGTGCACGTGCGCCTGCGTCCGATCCTGATGACGTCGATCGCCTTCGGCCTGGGCGTGCTGCCGCTGGCCATCAGCAGCGGCGCCGGTTCGGGCAGCCAGAACGCCATCGGCGTGGGCGTGCTGGGCGGGATGCTGACGGCGACCTTCCTCGGCATCTTCTTCGTACCGCTGTTCTTCGTGCTGGTACGCGGGCGCTTCGGCAAGACCCGGGTCTTGCACAAGGACGACCCCGCGCCAACCGTGGAGGCACATTAATCATGACTAGCATGCAAAAATCATTGTTTACCCTGGCGGCGCTGGCGCTGCTGGGCGGTTGCAGCCTGGCGCCGCAGTACCAGCGTCCGGCCGCGCCGGTTACCCCGACGTGGCCGGCCGGCGACGCCTACAAGGGCTTGCCGGCCGCGGCGGCCGATGCCCGTCCGGTGTCCGAAATCCAGTGGCGCGAGTACTTTGCCGACCAGCGCCTGCGCCAGGTGATCGAGCTGGCGCTGGCCAATAACCGCGACCTGCGCGTGTCCGTGCTCAATATCGAGCGCGCCCGCGCCCAGTACGACGTCAGCAGCGCACCGCTGTTGCCGACCATTTCGGCCAGCGGCGGGCAGAGCGCCAGCCGCACGCCGAAAAGCCTGAGCACCACCGGCGAAGCGTTCATCAATCGCCAGTACAGCGCCGGCGTGGGCCTGTCGGCCTACGAGATCGACCTGTTCGGCCGCGTGCGCAATGCGTCCGAAGCGGGCCTGCAAAGCTACCTCGGCACCGAGGAAGCCCGTCGCACCCAGCAGATCAGCCTGGTGGCCGAAGTGGCCAACGCCTGGCTCACGCTCACGGCCGATCAGCAGCGTCTGAAACTGGCGCAGGACACGCTGAAAAGCCAGCAGACCACCTACGACCTGAGCCGTCGTCGCTTTGACGCCGGCGCCACGTCGGGCGTCAACGTGTACGACGCCCAGACCAGCGTGGAAACGGCGCGCAACGACGTGGCGACCTACACGGCGCAAGTGGCGCTCGACCAGAACGCGCTGACCCTGCTGGTAGGCGGCACGGTCCCGGAAACGCTGCTGCCCGAAGGCGAGCTGGTGGCGGTGACGGAACTGACGGCGCTGCCGGGCAGCCTGCCGTCGGAGCTGCTCACGCGGCGTCCCGATGTGCAGCAGGCCGAGCGCGCGCTGCGTGCCGCCAACGCCAATATCGGCGTGGCGCGCGCCGCGTTCTTCCCCAGCATCACGCTGACGGCGTCCGGCGGCAGCGCCAGCCGCGACCTGTCCGGCCTGTTCAAGTCCGGTTCCGGCACGTGGAGCTTCTCGCCGCAGATCAACCTGCCGATCTTCAACAATGGCCTGAACCGCGCCAACCTCGACATCGCCCGCGCGGACCGCGACATTTCGGTGGCGCAGTACGAAAAGGCGATCCAGGTGGCGTTTCGCGAGGTGGCCGATGCGCTGGCCACGCGCGGCACCATCGACGAACGCCTGAACTCGCAGCAGGCGCTGGTGGACGCGGCGGAAAAAAGCTTCAAGATCAACGACGCCCGCTATCGCCGCGGCGCCGACACGTATCTGAACGCGCTGATCTCGCAGCGCGCGTTGTACACGGCGCAGCAAGGCCTGATCACCACGCGCCTGACCCAGACCAGCAACGCCGTCACCCTGTACAAGGTGCTGGGCGGCGGCTGGCAACCGGAGCCGGCACAGGCTCAGGGTCAGCCACCGAGCGGCTGATCC
>JBEVMD010000319.1:0-2748 GCA_040508835.1 Duganella sp.
GTTCTGCTTGACGGTGCTGGTGAGCTCGATCATGGACGCCGCGGTTTCTTCCAGCGCACCGGCCTGCTGCTCGGTGCGGGCCGACAGGTCGAGGTTGCCGCTGGCAATTTCCGTGGACGCCGCGTGGATCGACTCGGTGCCGTTGCGCACCCGGCCCACGATGTCGGACAAATTGTTTTGCATCAGGCCCAGCGCCCGCAGCAGGTCGCCGATTTCATCGCGCGTGGTGGCCGTCACTTCAGTGCGCAGGTCGCCCGCGGCCACGGTCTGGGCCACGCCCACTGCCGCATACAGCGGCGCCGTGATGCTGCGGATCAGCCACAGCACGGTGACCGAACCGACTGCCAGCACCAGGATCAGCGCCATCGCAATGGCCAGCGTGGCCTGGCGGTGGGCGGCCGCGTTGTCCGCCTCGATGCGCGTGGCCAGGTCCTGCGCCTGTTTGCCGATGTAGGCCACGATGTCGTCGATCTTGCGGGTGGGCTCGCGGTCCATGCCCTTGACCAGGGCGTCCACGATGCCGGAACTGGTCGTCTTGGCGGGATCGAACTGCGCCAGCGCTTCCAGGTAGCGCCGGGTCAGGCCTTCCTGGGTGCTGATGGCGTCCGCCACCTGCGGGGTGCTGATGCCGAGTTTGCCAAGCAGGACGTCGAGCCGCGCCAGTTCGGCGCGCGTGCTGTCGCCGCCCTTGATGAAGGCGGCGCGATAGCGGGCAAAGGCCTCGGGATCGTTGCCGCGCACCAGGATGTTCTTCCATTCCTGCACCTGGATCTTGAATTCCACCTGCGCGCTGCGCGCAGTATCGATGGCCTGGCTCATGGAGACCAGGCGCGCCATGGCGGCGCTGGCGCGGGTATTGCCTTCATCGAGGGCGCGCCATCCCACCCAGCCGACCAGCAGCAGGGCGATAAAGAACATGCCGGCCAACAGGCCGAGACGCATGCCGATTTTTACATTACCGAGTTTCACAGGGGCACCTCTTGAATGAGACAGTGCGTTCCAGCCTGCAATAATCCGGTCCCGCCGCAGGCGTCAACCGACCTCGATCATGTGCCCGGAAGAACACCCGGTGCAGCCGTCTCCGGTAGCGATTCGTTCGAGAGGAACGCGGAAGACGGCGGGGATGGGGCCGTGTACATATGCGCCGCAGACCGCGCGGTGCTCAGTGATTGTACATAATTTCTGAAAGGAAATCTGTGGCTTTTGACGGCGTTGCAACGATCGGCAAAAAAAGCACGAATTCGTTGTGGATGCGCATCGCCGTCGGCTGAGCTCGGCTTTAGGCCAGTGCCTGTTCGAGCGAGGACAGCACCTTGTGCAGCGGCGCGGTCTTGGTCAGATGGGAGTCGAAGCCGGCCTGGCGGCAGCGGTGGATGGTGTCGGCATCGTTCCAGGCCGTGTAGGCCACCAGGTAGGGGCACTTGGCGGGGCCGTTGCGCAGCAGGGCGGCCACGTCATAGCCGCTGAGGCCAGGCATGCCGAGATCGAGCAGCACGATGTCCGCCGCCAGTTCCTGCAATAATGCCAGGCCCTGGGCGCCGTGATACGCCTGGCGCAACTGATGACCGTGCATGGAGAGCAGGGCCGCCAGCATGTCCGCCGCATCGCGGTTATCGTCGATAATCAATATCCTTGCCAAAGTGTACCCCTGAGACGCCGTAACTGTTGCAGTGAGGCTGGCTGACACGCCGCCCAGCGTCGCATAGCGTCCGCCACACCCCATTCGATACCAGCATACCAATGCGGCAACCGGAAACGAGCAGGCACGGATGCCGCCGTCATGTAGGAGGGCGCCCCATATATAGGAGGGTGCCCCATATCTGCTGACGAGTTCGGCTCGCGGCCGGGAAAGCCTTACAATGACCGTCTTATCGACATTTCGCCCCCTTTAGCATGCAGTTCGCCTCCTTTTTGCCCGAGCAAAGCATCAACTCCCGACTGATCGACGCCTTCCCGTGGGAGCAAACGTCGCTCGGCGCCATCGCCACCTGGCATCCGGGCATGAAGACCACGCTGGGCAATATGCTGCGCTCGCCCATGCCCATCGTCACCCTGTGGGGCGAGGACGGCTACATGATCTACAACGATGCCTACTCCGTGTTTGCGGGGCAGCGCCATCCCACCCTGCTGGGCTCGAAGGTGCGGGAAGGCTGGCCCGAGGTGGCCGATTTCAACGATCACGTGATGCGCGTGGTGATGCAGGGCGGCACGCTGACCTATGTGGACCAGGAATTGACGCTGCTGCGCGCCGGCGTGCCCGAGCTGCTGTACGCCAACCTCGATTATTTTCCTGCCACCTATGACGACGGCCAGATCGGCGGCGTGATCGCGCTGGTGGTGGAAACCACCGCCAAGGTCACCGCCGAGCGGGCGCTGCGCGACAGCGAAGCCAAGTTCCGCACGTTTGCCCAGGCCACGCTGCACCATATGTGGACCGCGTCGCCCGACGGTGCGCTCGACTGGTTCAACGACCGCGTGTACGAATATGCCGGGGTGCCTCCTGGCAGCCTGTATGGCGCCGGCTGGGGCGGCATCATCCATGCCGACGACATGGACGCGGCGGCCAGCCGCTGGGCCGACGCCGTGCGTACCGGCACGCCTTACGAGACCGAGTTCCGCATCCGCCGCCACGACGGCGCCTACCGCTGGCACCTGGCCCGGGCCGTGCCGAACCCCCGCGCCGAAGGAGCGTTTTCGCGCGGGATCGGGAGCAGCACCGACATCGACGACCCCAAAAAGTCGGCCCCC
>JBEVMD010000023.1:0-3825 GCA_040508835.1 Duganella sp.
AACAACCAGGACGGGGGGCGGACCCCGGCCGGGTCCGACCCCAAAGCGGTACGGCATGCGTATCGCTGAAAGTGGTGGAAGGGTGACCGCGCTTACAAGGTCTTGATGAACTCGCGTATGCCGCTCAACAGCATCTCGATCGACATCGCTGTCAGGATCAGCCCCATCAACCGTTCGAACGCCGTCATCACCTGCGGGCCCAGCACCTTCTGCAGTTTTTCCGCGGAGAGGAACACGGCCAGCCACACAACGGCCACGGCTGCCAGCGCGGCCACGTGCACCAGCACCTCGCCCGTGCTCTCGCTCGAGAACAGCAGCACGGTCGCCAGCGCCGACGGTCCTGCCAGCGCGGGAATGGCCAGCGGCACGATGAACGGCTCGGCGCCGTCAGTGCGTCCCAGCACGCCATCGGGGTGCGGGAAGATCATGCGAATGGAAATGAGCAGCAGGATCACGGCGCCGCCGATGCGCAGCGCCACTTCGGACAGGTGCAGCGCGGCCAGGAAGTGGCGGCCAAAAAACATGAAGATCAGCAGCAGGATGAAGGCAATGCCGCACTCGCGAATCACGATGCGCGGACGGCGCGCCGGCGGCACGGGATTGAGCACGCTGGCAAACAGGGGCACGTTGCCGAACGGGTCGGTCACCAGGACCAGCAGGATGAAGGTCTGAAAGAAGTCTTGGGTCATGGTTTTATTCGGAATAAAAAAGGGAGCCGAAGCTCCCTTGTCAGCAACCGCGATTATGCGTCGCCTTTTTTGATCCATGCGGCCAACTGGTGCGGACGCAGGCCGTCGTAATCCTCGAACGGCTGGTGGATCCACGGATTGTGCGGCAGTTCTTCCATCTGGTAGTCCGGACGGAAGGCCGAGCTGCCCTTGGTCCAGATCACGGCCGAACGCACTTCGGTCACGCCGTCGAAGTTGTCCTTCAGGTGCTGCATGACCTTGATGAGCGTGACGCCCGAATCGGCCAGGTCGTCCACCAGCAGGATCTTGCCCGACAGCGGGCCCTTGGTCATCGTCATGTACTTGGCGATGTCCAGGTCGCCCTGGGTGGTGCCCTTGTCTTCGCGGTACGAGCTGGTCGACAGGATGGCCAGCGGCACGTCGAAGATGCGCGAGAAGACGTCGCCGGGACGCACGCCGCCGCGCGCCAGGCACAGCACCATGTCGAATTTCCAGCCGGACTCATGCACCTTGAGCGCCAGGCGCTCGATCAGGCGGTGGTATTCGTCCCAGGACACCCACAGGTGTTTTTCGTTGGTTTGCGGGTTGTTCATGACACTCCTTCTTATTCGAACGGGTGACGCAGCACGATCGTTTCTTCACGATCCGGGCCGGTCGAGACCATGTCGACCGGCACGCCGACCAACTCTTCAATACGCTTGATGTAGGCGCGGGCGGTGGCCGGCAGCGCGTCCATCGACTTGGCGCCGACGGTGCTTTCGGTCCAGCCTGGCATTTCTTCGTAGATCGGCACGCAGCGAGCCGCTTCTTCGGCGCCTGACGGGAAGATGTCCACGGTCACGCCGTCGATGGTGTAGCCGGTGCACAGCTTCAGCGTTTCGATACCGTCGAGCACGTCCAGCTTGGTCAGGCACATGCCCGTCACGCCGTTGATTTGCACCGAGCGGCGCAGCAGCGCAGCATCGAACCAGCCGCAGCGGCGGGCGCGGCCCGTCACGGTGCCGAACTCGTGGCCCACTTGCGCCAGGTGATGGCCCACGCCGGCGTCGGTTGGCAGTTCCGAAGGGAACGGACCGGAACCCACGCGGGTGGTGTAGGCCTTGGTGATGCCCATGATGTAGTGCAGCATGTTCGGGCCCACGCCGGCGCCGGCGGCGGCATTGCCGGCCACGCAGTTCGACGAGGTGACGAACGGATAGGTGCCGTGGTCGACGTCCAGCAGCGAGCCCTGCGCGCCTTCGAACAGCAGATTGGCGCCAGCCTTGTGGGCAGCGTACAGCGCGCTCGAGACGTCGGTCACCATCGGACGCAGGCGCGGCACGTAGGCCAGCGCGTCGTCCAGGGTTTTCTGGTAGTCGACCTTGGGTGCTTTCAGGTAGTGCTCGAGCACGAAGTTGTGGTAGTCGAGGTTTTCCGCCAGCTTTTCAGCCAGGCGCTTCTCGTTCAGCAGGTCGGCGATGCGGATCGCGCGACGGGCGACCTTGTCTTCGTAGGCCGGGCCGATGCCCTTGCCGGTGGTGCCGATCTTCGCTTCGCCACGCTTGGCTTCACGGGCCAGGTCGAGTGCCGAGTGGTAAGGCAGGATGACCGGTGCCGCATCCGACACCTTCAGGCGCGAGGCGACTTCGACGCCGACTTTTTCCAGCTTGTCGATTTCGCGCAGCACGTCCGGCACCGACACCACCACACCGTTACCGATGTAGCAGGCCACGCCTGGACGCATGATGCCCGATGGGATCAGTTGCAGCGCGGTTTTGACGCCGCCAATGACCAGCGTGTGGCCGGCGTTGTGGCCGCCCTGGAAGCGCACCACACCTTGTGCATGATCGGTCAGCCAATCGACGATCTTGCCTTTACCTTCGTCGCCCCATTGGGTGCCGATGACGACCACATTCTTTGCGTTTTTGTTTGACATCACACTAACCTAAGTTTTTAAGAATCCACTGATTGCTATTATCGTCGAGTACCAGCGCGCGGTCGCACTCGAACTCGTCCAGCTCGTTGCTGTGACCCGGCATGCTCTGGATCACGACTTCGCCGGACTTGCGCAGCTCGGCGATTTTTTCTTTCAATTCCGGCGCATTGCCCCACGGCGCGCGGATCGAATGCTTGCGCTCGGCGGTCGGCAGCAGCCGCGCCAGTTCGCGCAGGTCGAGCGAGAAGCCGGTGGCCGGACGCGCGCGTCCGAAGGCTTCGCCGACGTGGTCGTAGCGGCCGCCCCGGGCGACGGCGTTCGGCAGGCCCGGCACGTAGAGCGCGAACATGGCGCCGCTCTCGTACTGGTAGCCGCGCAGGTCGGCCAGGTCGATCGCCACGTCGGCGCGGCCGATGGCGCCGGCAGCCAGCGCGGCCAGTTCGGCCAGCGCGCGCTGGATCCCCGGCAGCGCCGGCAACTGTTCGCGCGCCCTGGCCAGCACCTCGACGTCGCCGTACAGGTGCGGCAGCGCCAGCAGCGCCTGGCGGGTCTGCGGGTAGTAATTGGTCGAGATCTCGTCCAGGCCCGGCGCATCCTTGGCGCGCAGCAGGCAATAGATCTGGGTCTCGTCGCGCTTGGCGGCCGGGTCTTCATTCAGCAGTGCGCGCAGCACGCCGACGTGGGCCAGGTCGAGGCGGAAGTCCGTGAAGCCCGCCAGGGCCAGCGAACCGAGGGCCAGCTCCTGGATCTCGGCATCGGCTTCTAGGCCCGCGTGGCCGTAGATTTCGGCGCCGATCTGCACCGGCTCGCGGGTGGCGTGCAGGCCCGACGGACGGGTATGCAGCACGCTGCCGGCGTAGCACAGGCGGGTGATCGATTCGCGGTTCAGCAGGTGGGCGTCGATGCGCGCCACCTGCGTGGTCATGTCGGCGCGCAGGCCGAGCAGGCGCCCGGAGAGCTGGTCGACCACCTTGAAGGTGCGCAGTTCGGTGTCCTGCCCTGCCCCGGCCAGCAGCGAATCCAGGTACTCGAGCATTGGCGGCATCACCAGCTCGTAGCCGTACAGCCGGAAGTTATCGAGCATCAGGCGGCGCAGCTCTTCGATCTTGCGCGCTTCGGAAGGCAAGACGTCGGCTATGTGTTCAGGCAAAAGCCAATTCGGCATTGGAAGAAATCTAAAGAATCTATTGAAGTATAAACAATGCAGGCGCAGGCGCGCCG
>JBEVMD010000352.1:0-11285 GCA_040508835.1 Duganella sp.
CTGGCGGGCGAACCCGAGCGTCTGCCTGCCGTTCCGCCTGCGCGGTGCTGACGCCATGTCAGACAATCTGACGGGGCGCCGTCCATGATAAGACGCTGGCTCATCGTGCTGCTCGTGATCGAAGCCTTTGCCGCGCTGGCGATCGGGGCAGGCGTCTCTGCGTGGCTGCCGCCGGCATGGCCGACCGCACTGCGGGCCACCGCTGCGCTGGCGGCAGGCGTGGCGGCCGTGCTGCTGATCCGCATGCTGATTGCCGCCAATAACTTCAGGCTCAGCTGGCGCGCGCGCAGCGTGCCCGACGCCGTTCACGCGCTCAACCCCGTTACCGCTGCGCGCCTGTTCCTGCACGAGTTCGGTTCCACCTTGCTGACGTCGTCCTGGACCATGTTGCACCCGCTGGGCCTGCAGCTGCCGCCGCAGGCACGCGGCCTGCCGGTGCTGCTGCTCCACGGCTACAGCTGCAATAGCGGCTACTGGCAGCCGATGAGCAAACACCTGCATGCGGCCGGCATCGCCCACTACGGCATCGACCTCGAACCGCCCGGCGCCGGCATCGACGCCTTCGCGCCGCAAGTGCACGCCGCCGTGGAGCGCCTGTGCGCGGCAACCGGCAGCGCCCGCGTGATCGTCCTGGCGCACAGCATGGGCGGGCTGGTGGCGCGGGCCTACCTGCGCCGGCACGGCGCGGCGCGCATCGCCCGCGTGATCACGCTCGGGACGCCGCACCACGGCACGGCGCTTGCCAGCTTCGGTCCTGGAAGTAACGCACGACAGATGCGGCGCGGCAGCACCTGGCTGGCGACGCTGGCGGCCGATGAAGCGGCCAACAAGACGGCGAATGAGGCGGAATTGCAACGGACATTGTTCAGTTCCATTTATTCTGTTCACGATAACATCGTGGCGCCGCAAGACTCCAGCGACCTGCCCGGCGCCCGCAATCTGGTGTTCGGCGCCATAGGGCACGTGGCGCTGGGACGGCATCCCGACATCGTCCGCTGCGCGCTGGCCGAGATCCGCGCGGCGCAACAGTGTGATTTTGTGTGACTTTGTGTCGTCGGCGGTTACTGTATGGTTACTCGTGTGAAATGCGGCATACAAGGCGACCCTGCGGTGACAGACTTCGGCACACTGATACTCGAACACACACCGGACGCGGTCATCCTCACCCGTCTCGATGGCGAAGTCGTGTTCTGGACCAATGGCGCGCATGCCGTGTTCGGCTACACCAGCGAGGAAGCCGTGGGCCGGCTGCTGGCCGACCTGATCGAGCTGCCGGCCACGCTGCAAGGCGAGGCTGGCGAGGCCGGCATCGTGCTGCGCCAGACCCTGGTCACGGGCGCGGCCAGCTACGAATCGCTGCGCCACGCCAAGGACGGGACGCTGGTCTTCATCGACAGCTCGAGCAAGCTGGTGCGCGATGCCCACGGCGAGCCCGAATATATTTTGTGGAGTAAAAAAGACGTTACCGGCCTGCGCGTGCTGCGCGACGCCAAGCTGGCCGAAGCGCGCTTCCACGGCATCCTCGACTCCATGCCCGACGCCATCGTGGTGGCCAACGGCACCGGCCGCATCGTGCTGGCCAACCGCCAGGCCGAGACCTTGTTCGGCTACGGCGCGGGCGCGCTGCGCGGGATGGAGCTCGAGGTGCTGATGCCGGCGCGGTTTCGCGGCATGCACCGCGCATACCGCAGCGGCTACGGCGCGCAGCCGTCGGTGCGGCCGATGGGCGACGGGCGCGAACTGTTCGGCCTGCGCAGCGATGGCGCCGAGTTTCCGGTCGAGATCAGCCTGGGCCCGGTGGCGACGGAAGAGGGCACGCTGGTCATCAGCGCCATCCGCGATATCGGCGAACGTAAACAGGCTGAATTGGCGTTGCAAGAAAAGAATATCGAACTGGCAAAAGCCAACGAGGCCAAGGACCGCTTCCTCGGCGGCATGTCGCACGAACTGCGCACTCCATTGAACGCAATCATCGGTTTTACAGGTACTATGCTGATGAAGTTGCCTGGACCCATCAATGTGGAACAGACCAAGCAGCTGCGCATGGTGCAAAGCAGTGCGCGCCACTTGCTGTCGTTGATCAACGATCTGCTCGACCTGACCCGGATCGAGACTGGCAAGGTGGAACTCGATCTGGTGCCGGTGGCGTGCCGGCCGCTGATCGACGAAGTGCTGGCGCTGCTGGAACCGCAGGCGCGCAGCAAGGCACTGGCGTTCGATTTTGCCGCCGGGCCGCAGGCGCCGCCGGTGCGCACCGACCGTCGCGCCCTGCAGCAGATTTTGATGAACCTGGTGGGCAATGCGATCCGCTTTACGGACAGCGGCATCGTGCGGGTACGGCTCGACACGGCCACCGTCAGCTCGCGCGACTGCGTGACCATCAGCATCGGCGAGACGGCCGATGGCGCGGCGCCGATGCGGGCCGTGTCGCAACTGGACGTGAGTGCGATGCAGCAGTTCGAGGGCGCGGGGCTGTCCCTGCACCTGAGCCAGAAACTGGCGGCCCTGCTGCACGGGGAGATTTTGTTTGACAGCGAGTACGGCGTGGGGAGCGTGTTCACCCTGGCGTTGCCGCTGGAGACTTGAATAAGGAGTCTTTGTGTCTGCACGAATACTGATCATCGAGGACAACGCCACCAACATGGAGTTGATGGTTTATCTGTTGCGCGCATTCGGCTACACGCCGCTGTCGGCCGCCGACGGCGAAGCCGGGGTGGAGGCGGCCAGGCGCGAACGGCCCGACCTGATCATCTGCGACGTCCACCTGCCCAAGCTCGACGGCTACGGCGTGGTGGCCGCCCTGAAGGCCGATCCCGACACGCGCGGCATTCCCGCGCTGGCCGTGACCGCGCTGGCCATGGTGGGCGACCGCGAGCGCCTGCTGGAGGCGGGTTTCGACAGCTACATCGGCAAGCCGATCGAACCGGACGCGTTTGTAAAGCAAATCGAGTCTTTTTTGACCGGGGAGATGTCGACCCCGCCTAAAAACGACATGGCCACGATCCTGATCGTGGACGACCACGTGCTCAACCGAGAGTTCCTGATGACACTGCTCGGTTACGGCGGCTACCGCCTGATCGAAGCGGCCAACGGCGCCGAAGGCCTGAAGATGGCGCTGTCCGACAAGCCCGACCTGGTCATCTCCGACATCCTCATGCCCAATATGGACGGCTACGAGTTTGTCACGCGCATGCACGAGCATCCCGCCACGGCCGACGTGCCCGTGATTTTTTACACGGCCACGTACCGCGAGCGCGAAGCGCTGGCCGTGGCGCAATCGTGCGGCGTGCGCTGGGTGCTGCCCAAGCCGTCCGACCCGGACGTGATCCTGCGCACGGTGCAGGAAGCGCTGGGCCAGGAGCAGACGCCGATGGAGCCGCCCGCCGCCGAGCCGCCGTCCGCTGCAACGTCCGGCCCGCCGCAGGAAAAGCGCCTGCTCGACATCGACCACCAGGTGGCCGAGTACCTCGACGAGCTGGAGTCCAGCAGCCAGCTGATCTCGCGCCTGGCGGCCGAACCCGACACGGGGGCGTCGGTCAACGAAGACCTGTCGCTGATGACGCAACGCCTGTCGAGCTCGCTATCGAGCCTGCAGGCGGTCAGCCTGCGCCTGACCGCGCTGATCGAGCTGGGCATCGAGCTGGGCGCCGAGCGCGATCCGCGCGCGCTGCTGGAAATCGGCTGCCGCGTGGCGCAGAATATCTGCGTTTCCAAGTATGCGTGCATCGGCGTGCTCGATGCCGAAGGCGTGTCGCTGGCGTACTACGCTAGCTGCGGCGCCGGCGTGCCGATCCACGAAATCGCCCGCAATCCGCGCACCGGCGTGCTGGGCGGCCTGCTGGAAAACACCTTGCCGTGCCGCCTCAACGACCTTGACGGTTCACCGGCCAACGTCGGCCTGCCGCCCAGCCATCCGCCCGTGCACACCTTCCTCGGCGTGCCGATCGCCTCGCGCGAGCGCATCCACGGCTGGCTGTACCTGGTCGATAAACTCGGTGCCGACGGCTTTTCCGAAGTGGACGAGCGGGTCGCGGCCACCGTGGCCGCGCAGCTGGCCGGCGCCTACGAAAACCTGCAGCTGTACGACGAGATCAAGCGCAATCACGCGCAGCTGACGCTGGACATGAACGCCCGCATCCGCCTCGACGAAGACCTGCGCCGGTTCCGGCTGGCGATGGATGCCACGGCCGACGCCATCTTCCTGGTGGACCGCGCGGGCATGTGTTTTGTCGACGTCAACGCCACCGCCTGCCGCATGCTCGGTTTCGAGCGCGAGGAGTTTTTGCAGGTGGGCCCGAACAAGGTGGTGGAAGGGGACCTGGTCAAGCTGGAAGAGCTGTACGAAAAACTGCTGTCGGGCGACCAGAGCGGCGCCATGACGGAACTGCTGCTGCAATGCCGCGACGGTTCGCCGCTGGCCGTCGAAGTGCAACGGCGCACGCTGCGCTCGGGCGCCAGCTGGATCCTGGTGGCGGTCGCGCGCGACATCACCGAGCGCAAGGAAGCCGAGCAGCGCCTGCTCAAGCTGGCCCACTTCGATACGCTGACAGGCTTGCCCAACCGCAGCCAGTTCAACGACTCGCTCACGCACTCGCTGCGCCAGGCGGCCGAGCACCACTGGTCGCTGGCCGTGCTGTTCCTCGACGTCGACCGCTTTAAGAACGTCAACGACACGCTGGGCCACACCATCGGCGACGAACTGCTGCGCCAGTTTTCGAGCCGGCTGGTCGACTGCCTGCGCGTGCGCGACACCATCGGCCGCTTCGGCGGCGACGAGTTCGCCGCCATCCTGATGCTGCCCGAGGGGGCGCAAAACGCCGTGGTGGTGGTCGATAAAATCCGCGAAACGCTGCGCCGCCCGTTCGACCTCAAGGGTCACGAGGTGACGGTCACGGCCAGTATCGGCATTGCCGTGTTCCCGGACGATGGCGCCGATCCCGACACCCTGATCCAGTATGCCGACACGGCCATGTACCGCGCCAAGGAAGCGGGCCGCGATGCCTTCCGTTTCTTCACCGCCGAGATGAACGCGCAATCGATGGCGCGCCTGGAACTGGAAAACGCGTTGCGGCGCGCCATCGACAACCAGGAATTCGTGCTGCACTTCCAGCCCAAGGTCAATATCGCCAGCGGCCGCATCAGCGGCGCCGAAGTGCTGATCCGCTGGCAGCGGCCCGGCCACGGCATGGTGTCGCCGGCGCTGTTCATTCCGCAGCTGGAAGAGACGGGCCTGATCGTGCGCGTGGGCAGCTGGGTGATCCACGAGGCCTGCCGCAAGATCGCCCACTGGCGCCGCACCAGCGCCGGCGCCGTGCACCTGTCGGTGAACGTGTCGGGCATCCAGTTCTTCGTGGGCGGCCTCGAAGAAGAGGTGCTGCGCGCCATCAAGGAGCACGATATTTCGCCCGAGCTGCTGGAGCTGGAGCTGACGGAAAGCTCGCTCATGTCCAACGCCGAAGAAACCATTACCGTGCTGCAGAATCTGAAGGCGCTGGGGATCAAGATTTCCATCGACGATTTCGGCACCGGCTACTCGTCGCTGGCGTACCTGAAACGCTTCCCGATCGACAAGCTCAAGATCGACATCGCGTTCGTGCGCGAAGTGACCAGCAACCCGGACGACGCGGCCATCGTGCTGGCGATCATCAACATGGCGCACAGCCTCAAGCTCGACGTGATTGCCGAGGGCGTGGAAAGCGACGCGCAGCTGGCATACTTGCGCCGCCACGGCTGCGACGAGATGCAGGGCTATTATTTCAGCCGGCCCCTGCCCGAGCAGGACTTCGAAGCCATGCTGCGCGAGGGCCGCACGCTGCAGGCGCCGGCCGACGAACTGCCAGGCGAGCAGCCGACCCTGCTGATCGTGGACGACGACGCCTTCATGCTCGACGTGCTGACCGACTTCCTGTCGCAGGACGGCTACCGCATCCTCACCGCGCAGACGGCCGCCGAGGGCTTCGACATCCTGGCCAAGCACCGGGTGCAGGTGATCCTGTGCGACCAGTGCATGCCGTTGATGAGCGGCACCGAGTTCATGGAGCGCGTGAAAAACCTGTGCCCGGACACGTTCCGCATCATGCTGTCGGCATACGCGGACCTCACGCCCATCATGGCCGCCATCAACCATGGCGCCATCGACCGCTTTTATACCAAGCCCTGGAAGGGCGCGGCACTGCGCGAGAACATCCGCGAAGGCTTCCGCCTGCACGCCCAGGCGCACGGCAAGCTGCCGCTGATCGACATCCAGCAGGCGTGAGGCGGCGGCGGGCGCAAGATCGGCCAACTTCTCGCGATCTGCCCCGCATATGCGCGTAATACGCCCGCTGGTTTTGTAGATGAGGGCATCGGTGTTATGCTTGCAAGAGATTTCACCGAGACCAACCAGCCATGCAACAAAAAGCACCCCGCCGGACCCGCGAGCGCATCCTGGAGCTATCGCTACGCCTGTTCAACGAGTTCGGCGAACCCAATATCACCACCACGGTGATTGCCGAGGAGATGAATATCTCGCCGGGCAACCTGTACTACCATTTCCGTAACAAGGACGACATCGTCAACTCGATCTTCGTGCAGTTCGAGGCCGAGATCGAGCGCATCCTCACCGTGCCCAAGGGCCGCCGCTCCAACATCGACGACGTGTGGGTGTACCTGCACTTGATGTTCGAGCTGATCTGGCGCTACCGCTTTTTTTACCGCGACCTCAACGACCTGCTGTCGCGCAACCGCAAGCTCGAGCTCCACTTCAAGCAGATCCTCGACCACAAGATCAAGGTAGCCAAGCAGCTGTGCGAAGACTTGCGCACCGAAGGCTCGATGGAAGCGTCGGACGCCGCCATCGACGCCATGGCCACCAACATGGTCGTGGTGGCCACGTACTGGCTGTCGTACGAGTACGTGCGCAACCCGCGCAAGTACAGCGAGCAGCAGTCGATGGCCGATGCGCTGGCGCGCGGCTGCTACCAGGTGCTGTCGCAGATCGGCCCGTACCTGCGCAACGAGACCAGCTTGCTGTTCCAGAAGCTGTCCGAGGACTATCTGAAAAAGCTCAAGTAACGGAGATTTTATGGTGTGGACCGCTTTCCCGTATCCCGACCCCGCGTTCCGCCACACGCCGGACAGCCTGCGCGCGGCCTGGCCGGTGCTGCACAGCGGCGACCTCGAGCCGTTTCCCACGCATCCTTCGCTGGTGCAGGCATGGATCGCCTTCCATGCCGGCGAATTCGAACGCGCCGCGCGCCTGGGCCTGGACGTGGGCGTGAACGGCTACGCGGTGGCGCACAAGGCCATCTGCATCTACACCCAGTACCTGGAAACGAGTCCCCGTAAAAAAATCGCCACGTTCGAATGCGTGGCCGAGCGGTGCGAGCGCCAGCAGCGCGAACAGCCCGACAATCCGTCCGGCTGGTACTGGCACGGTTACGCGCTCGGTTATTACTCGACCGGCATCTCAGTGGTGAAAGCGCTGGCGCAGGGACTGGGCGCCAAGGTGCGCCACAGCCTGGAAACCACGGTGCGCCTGGCGCCCGGCCGCGCCGACGCCCACGTGGCGCTGGGCGTCTATCACACCGAAATCATCGACAAGGTGGGCGCCATGATCGGCGGCCTGACCTACGGCGTGAAAAAGGACGAGGGCTACCGCCAGTTCGAAACGGCGCTGCAGCTCAATCCTGATTCGGCCATCGCGCGCCTGGAATACGGCCGCGCCTTGCTCATGCTCGACGGCAAGCGCAAGGCGGCCGAGGCCATGGCCATGATCGAACATGCCGCCAACATCACGGCGCGCGACGCGGTGGAGCGCCTCGACGTCGCGGCAGCCCATCAAGAACTTAACGAGGAACATCAGCAGTGAAAACCATTTGTGTGTATTGCGGCGCCAACGCCGGCATCAGCGAGCGCTACGCCGACCAGGCGCGCGCGCTGGGCCGGGCCATGGTGGAACAGAACCTGGCCCTGGTTTACGGCGGCGGCAACGTGGGCCTGATGGGCATCATTGCCGACGAAGTGCTGCGCGTGGGCGGCGAGGTGACGGGCGTGATCCCCACCGCGCTGGTCGAACGCGAAGTGGGCCACACGGGCCTGACGCGCCAGTTCATCGTCAAGGACATGCACGAACGCAAGGCCATGATGGCCACGCTGTCCGACGGGTTTATTGCCATGCCCGGCGGCATGGGCACGCTGGAAGAGCTGTTTGAAATGCTCACCTGGTCGCAGCTGGGCATCCACGCCAAGCCGATCGGCCTGCTCAATGTCGACGGTTTTTATGACGGCCTGATCGATTTTATCGCCCATGCCCGCGCGCAGGGTTTCATCCGTCCCCAGCATGCGGCGCTGATGATGTCGGCGGCCGAGCCCGAGGCGCTGCTACAGCTGCTCAAGCTGCCGAAAAACTGACGCCCACGGCGCCATGGGCCAGCCCCGCATCCTGATCCTGGCCGTCGGCAGCGCCGGCGACGTCTATCCGTTCATCGCCATCGGCCAGGCGCTGGTGGCGCGCGGCTTTGCCGTCACGCTGGTGGCGACCGCCAATTTCCAGGACCGCGTGGAACGGGCCGGGTTGCGGTTCGTTTCCGGCCTGCGCCAGGAGGAACTGGACGCTGGCGTCAACGATCCCGACCTGTGGCACCCGGTCCGCGGTTTTGCCACGATCTGGAAGCACATGGCGCGGCACCTGCCGTCCGCTTACGCGGAGCAGCTGGCGCTGGTGGAGGAGGGCCCCACCATCGTCGTGGCCAGCACGCTGGGCCTGACCGGCCGCCTGCTGCAGGAAACCCGCGGCGTGCCGCTGGTGACGGTGCACCTGGCGCCGTCGTGCCTGTTTTCCAGCGGCGACACTGCCGTGCGGCGCGGCAAGACCTGGCCCCGTGCGTGGCCGCGCTGGGCGATTAAACTCACTTTGAACCTGGTGGACCGGCTGCTGGTCGATCCCGTCGTGCGGCCCGCTGTCAACGGCCTGCGGTCGTCGCTGGGCTTGCCACCGGTGCGGCGCGTGATGAGCCGCTGGCTGCACTCGCCGCAGCAGGTGGTGTGCGCGTGGCCCGCGTGGTTTGCCGCGCCGCAGGCGGACTGGCCGCCCCACGCGGTATGCACCGGTTTTCCGCGCATGCCGGCGTCCGCCGATGGCCACCTCGATCCTGCCTTGCAGCGTTTTATCGATGCGGGTGCCGCGCCGATTGTCGTCACGCCCGGCTCGGCCATGGCGCACGGCCGCGATTTTATTGCACGGGCGCTGGCGGCCGCTGCGGCGCTTGACGTGCGGGTGATCGTGGTCACGCCGTACCGCGACCAGTTGCCGGAAAGTTTATCGGCAGCGGTGCACTACGCGCCGTACGCGCCGTTCGACGTGTTGAGCCGGCAGGTGGCAGCCTTCGTCCACCATGGCGGCATCGGCACCAGCGCGACCGTGCTGGCGGCAGGCAAGCCGCAGCTGATCGTGCCGTTCGCGTTCGACCAGCCCGACAATGCCGCCCGTCTCACGCGGCTGGGCGTGGCCGCCACGGTGCTGCCCGATGCGGCGCCCGCAGTATGGACAAGCGCGCT
This sequence comes from Duganella sp., assembly GCA_040508835.1. Lineage (GTDB taxonomy): Bacteria > Pseudomonadota > Gammaproteobacteria > Burkholderiales > Burkholderiaceae_D > Rugamonas. Next base: position 9,538 of record JBEVMD010000352.1, read on the forward strand.
GGCGACCGTGCTGGACGATCTGGCCGTGGCCAAGGCCAGCGCCACGTGGGCCACCGTGATGGCGGGGGAACGTCCTGCTGCCGAAAAAATTGCCGACCTGCTGGAGACGCTGGCGTTGGCGCAGACTCAGGCCCAGAGCTTGCCTGCGCCCGTATCGAGCCAGGTCAGGTAGAGCCGCAAGTCGAACTCGTACTGGTGGTAGTTCGGCTCCATGTACGTGCACAGTTTATAGAATGGCTTGTCGTGCTGCTTTTCCTTCACGTGCGCCAGTTCGTGCACGGCAATCATCCTTAAAAATTCCAGCGGCACTTCCTTGAACATGGTGGCCACGCGGATCTCGTGCTTGGCCTTGAGTTTGCCGCCCTGCACGCGCGAGATCGACGTGTGCAGTCCCAGCGCGTGATTGATCACGTGGATCTTGCTGTCGTATGCCACCTTGTTGATCGGCTCGGCGTTGCGCAAGTGCTCTTCGCGCAGTTCCTGCACGTAGTTGTACAGCGCCTTGTCGGTGCGCACGTCGTGCGGTTTGCTGTAGCGCTTGAGCAAGACCTCGCCCAGCTTGTTTTGGGCAAGCAGTTGCGACACTTGCTGTTGGGTTTGCTCGGAGTAGGCGCTCAGGTACTTCAGGGAGGACATGGACTGGGGCAGAAAGAAATTCGAGGCGTGAATGTATCACACGCATCTGACGTGTGCTGGCAAGCATCTTTCGGTGTTCGCTATATAATGGAGTATATGACGACTTTGGAGCGAGCAATGACAATGCGGAAAACCCACACGATGTTGGCACTGGTGCTGGCTGCCATCGCGACGACTGCCCCGATGGCAGCCGCGGCGGCGGACATCACGGTGTCGGCAGCGGCCAGCCTGACCAATGCCTTCAAGGAAATCGGCGCGGCCTACGAAAAAGACCACCCGGGCGACAAGGTGCTGTTCAACTTTGCCGCATCCGACCCGCTGGTGCAGCAGATCGGCAAGGGCGCGCCGGTGGACGTGTTCGCATCGGCCGACCAGGATGCGATGGACAAGGCCGACGGCTTGAAACTGCTGGCGCCGGGCAGCCGCAAGAATTTCGTGTCCAATACCCTGGTGCTGATCACCCCCGCCAGCAGCAAGCTGGCCATCAGGGGCGCCGGCGATTTGCAGCAGGCGGCAGTGACCCGCGTCACGCTGGGCAACCCGGCCAGCGTGCCGGTGGGCCGGTACACGCGCAACGCGCTCGCGCAAGCCAAACTGTGGACGGCCATCGAACCCAAGGCCATCTATGGCACCTCGGTGCGCCAGAGCCTGGACTACGTGGCGCGCGGCGAAGTGGATGCCGGTTTCGTGTACGCTACCGACGCTGCCGTTATGAAGGATAAAGTCCATGTGGTGGCCACCATTGCCACCACCACGCCGGTCACGTACCCGATCGCGCTGATCGCCAAGGGGCCGCAAGTGGAAGCGGGCGGCAAGTTCGTGGACTACGTGATGGCGCCGGCCGCCCAGGCCATCCTGGCCAAATTCGGCTTCAGCCGTCCATGATGCGGGTGCCGTCGCTTGGATAGTTTAACGACCGAACCGGCGTGGATTGCGCTGCGCCTGTCGCTCAAGGTGGCCTGCTGGGCCACCTTGCTGGCGCTGGTGTTTGGATTGGCGTTCGGCTATCTGCTGGCGCGCAAGCGCTTTCCGGGCCGTGAATTGCTCGACGCCGTGCTGACCTTGCCGATGGTGATGCCGCCAACGGTGCTCGGCTACTACCTGCTGGTGCT
>JBEVMD010000381.1:0-5155 GCA_040508835.1 Duganella sp.
ACTAAAACAGCTCTAGCCTACAAGCGCGGGTGGGGGAGCCGATTTGTGGGAGGTCAAGCCGCAGCGTGGTTTTCCTAGGATGTGGCGCGGATCGCACGCTACACTGAAAGACCGCCGCACTACACCGCGTCAAGCGGCTTGATCAATGATTCTCCTGTGAGACGATGGCCAATCGAGAAGAACTGGGCGTCCTGCGCGGCGCGCGCGCCGGCGATGCCGCCAGCCAGCTGGCGCTGGGCAAGCTCTACCTGTTCGGCGGGGCCAGCCTGCCGCGCAACCTGCCCACTGCGCTGCACTGGCTGCATCGCGCAGCGCTGCAACAGCAGGCCGAAGCCTGGATACTGATCGGCACGTACATCCCTTTCGAACACGCGCAGCGCCTGCAGGACGCCTGGCCGTGGTACCAGCACGCCTACGCGGCCGGCGTGGAGCAGGCAGGATCGGTGCTGGCGCAGCTGGCACAGCGCGAGGCCGTCACCGGTCAGGAACCGTTGCAGCCACAGGCGCGCTTGCTGCTGCCACCTGCGCCCGCCGCCGCGCCGGGCGGCGACCGCGCAGCGCTGCTGGCACTCGGTTTGCAATGCGCGCGCATGGACCGTAACGGCGCGCGGCTGGCCAACGACGGCGGCGCCGTCAACTTCAAGCGCGCCATCCGCTGGCTGACGCAGGCGGGCGAGCAGGGCCTGGCCGACGCCTGGTTTGCGCTGTCGCGCATTTATTTAAAACCCGAATTTTCCCATCGCAGCGTGACCGAGGCCCAGGTCTACCTGGAACGGGCCGCCGCCATGGGCCATTGCGCGGCGCAGCTCGAATGCGGGATGTATGCGTGGCGTAATCGCCGCAACGACAGCGACAGCGACGTGCGCGCCGTGTACTGGCTGCAGCAGGCGGCCGGCCAGCAGTGCGAGCAGGCGCAGGCACTGCTGGACCGCATTGCGGCGGCGCCGCGCGAGTCGGCCTGGATGGAAGCGATCGCTCCGGCGGCAATCGAAGCACTGGCAGAGCGCCAGCCTCTGCTGGCAGCGCGCTTGCGGCTGGCGGACTTGTTCGGCCTGAGCCGTGCGGAAGCGCTGTTGATCGACGTGCGGGCTGCCGATCACGGCCATTGCCTGGTGGTCGACATCCGCGCCAGCTACGGCCGCAGCAAGCGCCGATTGATACCGCTGCGCTCGGCGCGCGAGCGGCAAATGCTCGACGATATCGCGGGCCGGTTCGAGGCGGTCGATGCCGCAGTGGAAGGCAATTACCGCCAGCGCCTGTATCGCCTGAAAACCTGCGTGCCGGCAGCGGTGGAAGAACTGCTGGCGGCCTGAACCCTGCACGGGGCGTACTGCCAACGCTGCCAGCAGCCCGCACCACTGAACGGTGTCGTACCCGAACAGTACGACACCATGCCGTCGTGGTTGCGGCGCGTACAGCGGGTGGGGTTTAAATCTCGATTTCGCCTTCGAAGACCGTCACCGCCGGCCCCGTCAGCAGCACCGGTGCGCCTTCGCCGGCCCAGCTGATCGACAGCTGTCCGCCGCGCGCATCGACGCGCACCGGGCTGTCGAGCAAACCGCGGCGGATGCCTGCCACGGCCGCCGCGCAGGCGCCCGTGCCGCAGGCCAGCGTTTCGCCCACGCCACGTTCGAACACGCGCAGCTTGACGTGCTGGCGGTCGAGCACCTGCATGAAGCCGGCGTTGACGCGGTTGGGAAAACGCACGTGGTGTTCGATCAGCGGCCCCGTCAGTTCCACGGGCGCCGTCTCCACGTCATCGACCACCTGCACCGCGTGCGGATTGCCCATCGATACGGCGGAAATCTGCACCGTCTCGCGCGCGCCGCCCAATTCGAGCAGCAGCGGCCACAAGGTGTCCTGCGCTTGCGACGTGCCTTGCAGACCCTCGGCGTCGAACGGCACGCGCGCCGGGTCGAGCACGGGCGCGCCCATGTCCACCGTGATGCTGCCGTCCAGTTCCAGGCGCGGCGCGATCACGCCGGCGCGCGTTTCCACCGTGATGCTGCGCTGATCCGTGAGCCCCTTTTCCGCCACGAACTTGACGAACGCGCGCGAGCCGTTGCCGCATTGCTCCACTTCGCCGCCGTCGGCGTTGAAGATGCGGTAGCGGAAATCGCAGCCGGGCAGCGTGGCTTTTTCCACCAGCAGGATCTGGTCCGCGCCCACGCCAAAGCGGCGGTCGCCCAGCAATTTCCATTGGTCGGGGGTGAAGGCGATGTGCTGGTTGATGCCGTCGATGACCACGAAGTCGTTGCCGGCGCCGTGCATTTTGGTGAATTTGAGTTTCATGGTTATTTTTTGCGTGGATACAGCGAAGGTTCACCGTTGGGGCGCGTCTTGAAGCGCTTGTGCGTCCAGAAATATTCGGCTGGCGCTTCGCGCACGCGCTCCTCGATGAAGGCATTCATGCGGCGGGTGGCGGCCACCATGTCGGTGCCCGGATAATTGTCCCATACCGGGTAGAATTTAACACGCCAGCCCTGGTAGTCCGGCAGGAAGGTGGCAATCACCGGCATCACCTGGGCGCCGGTGGTGGCGGCAATGCGCGCCGTGGCCGTCAGCGTGGCCGCCTCGATGCCGAAGAACGGCACGAACTCGGCATCCTTCTCGCCGAAATCCATATCGGGCAGCATGAAGTACGGCAGCTTGTCGCGCAGCGCGCGCAGGATGGGCTTGATGCCGTCCTGGCGCGTGAACAGCTTGACGGGCTTGAAGCGGGCGCGACCGGCGCGCAGCACCTTGTCGAACGCCGTATTTTTTTGCGTCACATACATCGACGACGCGCTGGCCACCATCGCAATCGACGCCCCGGCCACGTCCAGGCACACGAAGTGCGGGCACAGCAAAATGGTCGGCTTGGCCGTCATTTCCGCGACCGGCACCGGGCCCGGCTCCACGGTGATCAGGCGGTTCAGGCGCGCTTCCGACGCCCACCACAAGATGCCCCGTTCCCACACGCTGCGCGCATACGACTGGAAGTGCTGGCGCGCCAGGTTGACGCGCTCGGCTTCGGTCAGCTCCGGCATGCACAGGCGCAGGTTGGTGAGCGTGATCTCGCGCCGCGCGCGCAGCAGCAGGAACAGGATGCTGCCGGTCAGCTTGCCGAAGCGGCCCAGTACGGGCAAGGGCAGCCAGTGCAGCAGCCACATCAATCCAAGGACGAGTTTCATGCGGCTTCTCCGGCGGGTGGGCAGTCTATGCCATGCGGCACCTTGTAGCGGTTATAGCTCCAGTAATACTGGCTGGGATTGCGGGCAATCAGGCGCTCCATGGCGGTGTTGATCGCGCGCGCCTGGTCACACGTGTCGCCGGCCAGCGACTCGGTGAACGGCACGAAATGGATCACGTAGCCACGGCCGGCCGGCAGGCGTTCGGCGTACGTGACGATCACGGTGGCGTCGCCCAGCAGGGCCAGCTTGGCAGGCAGGGTCATGCTGTAGGCGTCGCGGTCGAAAAAGGTGGACCACACGCCTTCGCCTTCCTGCGGCACCTGGTCCGGCAGCAGGCCGATCGGATGGCCGCGCTTGAGGAACTTGGCCAGCATGCGCACGCCGCTCATATTGGCCGGCGCCAGCAGCAGGTTCTTGCGTGCGCGCGCGCCTTCGATCAGCGGTTTTAACGCATCTTTTTTCGGCGGGCGGTACATCACCATCAGCTCGTGGCGCAGCGCGATTTCCTGCGCCACGATTTCAAAGCAGCCCAGGTGGGGCGTAAGGAACACGATGCCGCGCCCGGCATCGAGTTCGGTCTGCACCAGCTCCCAGTTTTCCACCGTGGCGTGGCGCGACACGCGCGCCGGATCGGCGCACCAGATGAACGGCAGTTCGAAAATGCTTTTGCCCGCTTCCGCAATCGCAGCGGACAGGTGTTGCGAGTAGCCGGCCTGCGCCAGGTTGGCGCGCATGTGGCGGCGATGCGACGGCGATGTCAGGTAAACCAGCCAGCCCAGCGCGCTGCCGGCGGCATGCAGGACGGGCAGGGGAAATGACGATAAAAAGCGGAAAATGGGTACCAACATGAAGAGTTCTGAGCCTGTTTTGTTACTGGATGAGAAGCAAGTTTTTTCAAAAAAGCGTAAAATACCACGATAGCAGGAGCCGCTGAGTTAATGACAACTTGCGATGCGGGATACAAATATCGCTAAAGCGTCGCAAGCCGTGTTGGTATGCGACAACAATTTTTACGCCAATATCAGGAGCTTGCATGTCTAACGATTATCTTTTCACTTCCGAATCCGTCTCGGAAGGCCACCCCGACAAAGTTGCCGACCAGATCTCCGATGCGATTCTGGACGCGATCCTGACCCAGGATCCCAAGGCGCGCGTTGCCGCAGAGACCTTGTGCAACACCGGCCTGGTGGTGCTCGCAGGTGAAATCACCACCCACGCCAATGTGGATTATATTCAAGTTGCACGCGAAACCATCAAGCGCATCGGCTACGACAACACCGACTTCGGTATCGACTACCGTGGTTGCGCCGTGCTGGTGGCCTATGACAAGCAGTCGCCCGACATCGCGCAAGGCGTCGATGAAGGCGCTGGCATCGACCTCGACCAGGGCGCCGGCGACCAGGGCCTGATGTTCGGCTACGCCTGCGACGAAACCCCGGAACTGATGCCGGCCGCGATCCACTACGCGCACCGCCTGGTCGAACGCCAGTCGCAGCTGCGCAAGGACGGCCGCCTGCCATGGCTGCGTCCGGACGCCAAATCGCAAGTCACGCTGCGCTACGTCAACGGCCGCCCGGTGGCCGTCGACACGGTCGTGCTGTCCACCCAGCACGCGCCGGAAATGCAGCACAAGCAGATCGAAGAAGCGGTGATCGAGGAGATCATCAAGCAGGTGCTGCCACGCGAATGGCTCACCGATACCAAGTACCTGGTCAACCCGACCGGCCGCTTCGTCATTGGCGGTCCGCAAGGCGATTGCGGCCTGACCGGCCGCAAGATCATCGTCGACACGTACGGCGGCGCCAGCCCGCACGGCGGCGGCGCGTTCTCCGGCAAGGATCCAACCAAGGTGGACCGTTCGGCAGCGTACGCCGCCCGCTACGTGGCCAAGAACGTGGTGGCTGCCGGCCTGGCGCGCCAGTGCCAGGTGCAGGTGTCGTACGCAATTGGCGTGGCCCGTCCGATCAACATCACCGTGTACA
>JBEVMD010000388.1:0-3149 GCA_040508835.1 Duganella sp.
TCTGGATGAAAGCAGCGTGGTGCTATGGCTGGTGGAATGGCCCGAGCGCGGCGTCGGCGCGTTGCCGCCGCCGGACCTGAAGCTGGCGCTCTCCATGGCCGGCGCAGGGCGCCAGGTCGAGGCGATTGCGCTCACCGTGACGGGCGAGGCATGGCTCGCTGCGCTTTCCATGTTGTTCATTAACGCGACATTGCTGTGAGCATTTGGTAGGAAGTTACGGCAGGTTACGGATTATTAAGGGAAAACCCATTGCGGACTGTGGTGAATGATGGTTGAATCCGCCCCATGCGCAAAGGAACCGCCCGTCGTCGTCGAATTCTGGGGTTCGTCAGCCTGCTGACGGCGGCTGTCATGCCGGCCTGGGCGGGCGAACTGCGCGGCGTGGACATCACGGCAGGGGCCACCGGGACACGCGCCGAACTGCAGCTCGACGGTGCGGGTGCCTTCAACACGATTTCCCTGCACGGGCCTGAGCGGCTGGTGGTGGATTTTCCTGCGTCGGCGCCCAGAGCAGGCCTGAAAATGCCTGCGGCCGCCGGCATCATCAAGTCCGTACGGACGGGCCAGCCTGTGCCCGGCACGCTGCGCGTGGTGTTCGACCTGAATTCTTCCGTCACGATGCTGGCTCCGCGCCTGGAAGGCCACGGCGCGCAGTCGCGTCTGGTCATCGAATGGCCGGGCGATGGTCCTGAGCAGGTGGCGGTAGCGGCCATACCCACCCAACCCGTGCCACCGACAACGCCCGCGCAGGCATCCGCGCCGCAAGCATCCATGCCCGTAACGCCACAGCCTTCCGCTGCACAGGCCACGGCCGCACTGGCCTCCAGCGCGGCTGCGGCATCTGCCACGCCGGCAACCCGGACGATTTCGCCGCAGGACATCCTCAACGGCAACCAGACGGTTGAAACCACGCCCGCTGCGTCGGCACCGGGCAAGGGCGTCACGCCCAACGGCATGCCCTATACGGTGGCGACCGGGAAGCCGGCGACCACGCCCGAAGCGGCCGCTGCGCGCGCGGCGGCCGAAGCCATGGAGTCGAACAAGCCTGTTCCGGCGGCAACGCCCGTACCGCGGGCCGTAGCCGGTACCCGCCCGCTGGTGATCGCCATCGACCCAGGCCACGGCGGCCAGGACTCAGGGGCGATTGGCCCGACCGGCAAGTACGAAAAGAACGCGGTCTTGGCCATCGCACGTGAGCTGGCGCGACAGATCGATGCCACGCCTGGCATGAAGGCTTACTTGACCCGCGATAGCGATTACTTCATTCCGCTTAACCAGCGCGCGGTGAAAGCGCGTGCGGCCAAGGCCGACATGTTTGTTTCCATCCACGCCGATGCCGCGGAAAACCGCAGCGCCAGCGGTTCGTCTGTCTATGTGCTCTCCACCAAGGGCGCGTCCTCGCAGCGTGCGCGCTGGCTGGCAGACAAGGAAAACTCTTCTGATCTGGTCGGCGGCGTCAGCCTGACCAAGGCCGACAACACCTTGTCCTCGGTGCTGATCGACCTGGCGCAGAGCGGCCACATGCGTGCTTCGGAAGATGCGGCCGGCTACGTGCTGACCGGCTTGAAGAATGCCGGCAACAACCACAAGCCTCATATCGAGCGGGCGAATTTCGCAGTGCTGCGCACCTCGGACATGCCGTCGATGCTGGTGGAGACGGCGTTCATCTCCAACTACGACGAGGAAAAGCGGCTCGTCGACCCGGGCTTCCAGCGCAAGATCGCCAGCGCGGTCCTGAGCGGGGTCAAGACGTATTTCACCCGGCAGCCGCCGCCAGGCACGTTGTTCGCCGCCATGGCCGCCGGGCAGGTCACTGCGGGCGCATCGTCGTCCAGCAGCGAAAGCGCGCCTTAAGAAAGACGCGATCGGCTGGCGCGTTTCCGGGTTGCGTGGGGCGGCTCGGCTATCATCGACACTGGTTTCTTTCTCAGCGGCCCTGCGTCGCTTTTTCAGCCAGTGCCCATCCGTCAGCTGCCCGATATCCTCGTCAACCAGATCGCCGCCGGAGAAGTGGTCGAACGGCCTGCATCTGTCGTCAAGGAGCTGGTGGAAAACGCTTTGGACGCCGGTGCGTGCCGGGTCGATATCGATCTGGAGGAAGGGGGCGTCCGCTTGATCCGCATCCGCGATGACGGCCTGGGGATCGCGCCGGATGAGTTGCCGCTGGCGGTATCGCGCCATGCCACCAGCAAGATCGCCTCGCTCGACGATCTGGAAGCGGTGGCGACACTGGGCTTCCGCGGCGAAGCACTGCCATCCATTGCCTCGGTGAGTCGCTTTTCACTGGCCTCGCGCCGCGAACAGGACGAACACGGCACGGCGCTGCACGTGGAAGGCGGCAAGGTCGGTGAACTGGTGCCGAAGCCGCACCAGCGCGGCACCACGGTCGAGGTACGCGAGCTGTTCTACAACGTGCCGGCACGGCGCAAGTTCCTGCGCGCCGAACGCACCGAGCTGGGCCATATCGAAGAATGGCTGCGCTCGCTGGCGCTGGCGCGTCCTGACGTCGAACTGCGCGTCAGCCACAACGGCCGCCCGACACGCCGCTACAAGGGCGGCGAAGATCTCGACGCGATGGCGCGTTTGGGTGAAACCCTGGGCGAGGAGTTCGCGCGACAGGGGCTGCGCGTGGATCATGACGGCGCCGGCATGCGGCTGCATGGCTGGATCGCCCAGCCCAGCTATTCGCGAGCCAGTGCCGACCAGCAGTACCTGTATGTCAACGGGCGCAGCGTGCGTGATCGCAACGTCGCCCATGCGGTGAAGATGGCCTACCAGGATGTGCTGTTCCACGGCCGCCAGCCGGCGTACGTGCTGTTCCTGGAACTGGACCCGACACGGGTGGACGTCAACGTGCATCCGGCCAAGCACGAGGTGCGCTTCCGCGATTCGCGGCTGGTGCACGATTTCGTCTATCGCACGCTGCATGAGGCACTGGCCGAAACGCGCGCGGGCATGACGCCGCAGCCGACAGCAGGCGCGTTTGCTGCTGCCAACGCGACGGGTGCTCCAGTCACTAGCGGTGGTCTGAGTGCACCGGCCGGTGGTTACGGCGTGGCCTCATCCAATTGGGCGATGCCAACGCGGCAATCGCCACTCGGGTTGAACGTGGCTGATGCGCCGGCGGCGTATGGCGCACTGTATGCCAC
>JBEVMD010000144.1:0-9950 GCA_040508835.1 Duganella sp.
GCCGACCGCTGCTGCACTGGCATTCGGCCTGGACAAGAACGAAAAGGGCGACCGCAAGATCGCTGTGTATGACCTGGGCGGCGGCACGTTCGACGTCTCGATCATCGAAATCGCTGACGTCGATGGCGAAAAACAATTCGAAGTGCTGGCCACCAATGGCGATACGTTCCTGGGCGGCGAAGACTTCGACCAGCGCATCATCGATTACATCATCGACGAATTCAAGAAGATCAACGGCCTGGACCTGAAAAAAGATCCGATCGCCCTGCAGCGCATCAAGGCTTCGGCCGAGCGCGCCAAGATCGAACTGTCGTCGTCGCAGCAGACCGAAATCAACGAGCCGTACATCGCCATGGCGAACGGCGCGCCGGTCCACCTGACGCTGAAAATGACCCGCGCCAAGCTGGAGTCGCTGGTGGACGAGCTGATCGTTGCCCCCAGCGAGCCCTGCCGCACTGCGATCAAGGATGCCGGCGTTAAAGTATCGGACATCGACGACATCATCCTGGTCGGCGGTATGACCCGCATGCCGAAGGTGCAAGAGAAGGTCAAGGAGTTCTTCGGCAAAGAGCCGCGCAAGGACGTGAACCCGGATGAAGCCGTTGCCGTTGGCGCCGCGATTCAAGGTTCCGTGCTGTCGGGCGAGCGCAAGGACTTGCTGCTGCTGGACGTGACGCCGCTGTCGCTGGGTATCGAAACCCTGGGTGGCGTGATGACCAAGATGATTCACAAAAACACGACGATCCCGACCAAGTTCTCGCAAGTGTTCTCGACCGCCGACGACAACCAGCCTGCCGTGACCATCAAGGTCTACCAGGGTGAGCGCGAAATCGCGGCCGGCAACAAGGGCCTGGGCGAATTCAATCTGGAAGGCATCCCGCCAGCATCGCGCGGCACGCCACAGATCGAAGTGACCTTCGACATCGACGCCAACGGTATTCTGCACGTGGGCGCCAAGGACAAGGCCACCGGCAAAGAAAACAAGATCACGATCAAGGCCAACTCCGGTCTGACCGAAGCGGAAATCCAGAAAATGGTGAAAGACGCTGAGCTCAACGCCGAAGAAGACAAGAAAGTGAAAGAACTGGCCGAGTCGCGCAACCAGGCTGACGCGCTGGTGCACTCCACCCGCAAATCGCTGACCGAATACGGCGACAAGCTGGAAGCGGGCGAGAAGGAAGCGATCGAAACGGCGATCACCGACCTGGAAGGCTCGATCAAATCGGGCGACAAGGCCGACATCGACGCCAAGGTGGCTTCCCTGACCACCGCGTCGCAGAAGCTGGGCGAGAAGATGTACGCCGACATGCAGGCGCAGCAGGCTGCTGGCGGTGAAGGTGCCGGCGCAGCGGGCGGCCAGGGTGCCCAAGGCGCCGGTGCTGAACAGGCAAAACCACAGGACGACGTGGTGGATGCGGACTTCAAGGAAGTTAAAGACAGCAAGTAAGAAGGGGAGCGCCAGCAGCTACGGGCATCATCCGTAGCCGCTGGCGCTACCCCGTCGTCCTCGCGCACGCGGGGACGACGGAGCGGCGGTTACGGGCTGGTGTGTTTTAGCCCCGGTACCCATACGCTACCAGCATTCCGCCGAGCCGAGCGGGCGTGACCCACGCTGCCGGCTCGGCTTTTTCACATAATCAGTACCGAATATAAATACAGCAAGGTTCCGAGCACAATGGCTAAGCGTGATTTCTACGAGACACTCGGTGTCGCAAAAAACGCGTCGGAAGACGAAATCAAGAAGGCCTATCGTAAACTGGCCATGAAGCACCATCCGGACCGTAATCCGGACGATAAAGACGCGGAAGAAAAGTTCAAGGAAGTCAAGGAAGCATACGAAATGCTGACCAACCCGGACAAGCGCGAAGCGTACGACCGCTACGGTCACGCGGGCGTCGATCCGAATAATGGCGGTGGCGGCTTCGGCGGCGGCGCCGGTGGTTTCGGCGATGCGTTCGGCGACATCTTCGGCGACATCTTTGGCGGTGGCGCCGGCCGTGGCCGCAGCGCCGGTCCGCAGGTGTACCGTGGCGCCGACTTGCGCTACAACCTCGAAATCACGCTGGAACAAGCTGCCCACGGCTTCGACACGACCATCCGCGTGCCGTCGTGGGACAAGTGCGACACCTGTAACGGCAGCGGCGCCAAGCCGGGCACTGCGCCCGTCACGTGCACCACCTGCGCCGGTCACGGCCAGGTGCGCATGCAGCAGGGCTTCTTCAGCATCCAGCAGACCTGCCCCAAGTGCCACGGCACCGGCAAGATCATTCCGGAACCATGCCCGGCCTGCTCGGGCCAGGGCCGCATCAAGCGCAACAAGACCCTGGAAGTGAAAATCCCGGTCGGCATCGACAACGGCATGCGCATCCGTTCGTCCGGCAACGGCGAACCGGGGACTAATGGCGGGCCGTCGGGCGACCTGTACGTGGAAATCCACATCAAGCCGCACGCCGTGTTCCAGCGCGAGGGCGACGACCTGCACTGCGAAATGCCGATCTCGTTCACCAAGGCGGCGCTGGGCGGCGAAATCGAAGTGCCCACATTGTCTGGTAAAGTATCGTTTACGATTCCTGAAGGCACCCAATCGGGCAAGACCTTCCGCCTGAAAGGCAAGGGTATCAAGGGCGTGCGTTCCGGTTTTGCCGGCGACCTGTTCTGCCACGTGGCAGTGGAGACGCCGGTCAAGCTGACCGACAAGCAGAAAGACCTGCTGCGCGAGTTCGAGAAATCGACCACCGAAGGCGGTAACAAGCACAGCCCGCAAACCAAGACCTGGCGCGACAAGGTGAAAGACTTTTTCGAGTAACCGCTTGTAAACGTTGCGTCATGCAGCACCGGTAATATCTGACCGCCGCGCCGCCCATTCCGGGTGGACCGGCGGTCTCTTTATGTACGAGAGGACATCATGAAAGACCTGGAGCACAGCACTTCCCCCCTGCGTAGCCTGCTGGAGAACAACCGTCGCTGGGCTGCCTCGGAAGTCGAAGGCGATCCCGATTTCTTCAACCGCCTGGCCAACCAGGCCGCCCCCGAGTACCTGTGGATCGGCTGTTCGGACAGCCGGGTACCGGCCAATGAACTGCTGGGCCTGGCGCCGGGCGATGTGTTCGTCCATCGCAATATCGCCAACGTGGTCGTGCATTCCGACCTGAACTGCCTGTCGGTGCTGCAATTTGCCATCGATGTGTTGAAAGTGAAGCACGTGATCATCGTGGGCCACTTCGGCTGCAAGGGCGTGCACGCGGCTATGACCGGCACCCGCGTGGGCCTGGTCGACAACTGGCTGCGTCACGTGAACGACGTGGCGCAAAAACACGAGCGCTACATGGGCACCGTGGTCAACGAACAGCGCCGCTCGGAGCGCCTGGTGGAGCTGAACGTGATCGAGCAGGTGTCCAACGTCTGCCAGACCACCATCGTGCGGGACGCGTGGGAGCGCGGCCAGGAGTTGACGGTCCACGGCTGGGTGTATGGCATCCAGGACGGCAAGCTGCAGGAACTGGGCATGACGGTGTCGGGCGCCGCGGAACTGGCGCCGCGCGTGGCCGCGTCGCTGGCGCGGTACGATACGGCTGCTGCATAACGGGCGATGAACCAGCAGGAGAAGCGTGACACGCGTCGACCCGCAATGGTCTTTTCAGCCCAATCGGTCGTCGGGACTGCGCAGGTTTGGCATATCGTTAGCCGATAAGCTTCGTTTTACAAATAAAGAATGCGGCATAGACTGGTGGCACACTGATTTCGGGGGTGTGCCATGTCTGCCGTTTTCCAAGCTTCCTTCGAGGTCGAGTTGTTCGATGCGCCGCTGGGCGCGGAGATCCTCGGCCTCGATCTGCATCAGCCCTTGTCCGCGCACGATTTCGCGCGCATCCACAAGGCGCACCTCGACCACCACTTGCTGGTGTTCCGCAACCAGCGCATCACGCCGCAGCAGCAGGTCGATTTCAGCCGCCGTTTCGGGCCGCTGCAAATCCACGTGCTGCGCAATTTTCAGCTGCCATCCACGCCGGAAGTACTGATCATCTCCAATATCGTCGAACACGGCCAGCCGATCGGCCTCGGCGACGCCGGCCACTTTTGGCATTCCGACCTGTCGTACAAGGACACGCCGAGCCTCGGCTCGATGCTGCACGCACAGGAACTGCCTTCAGAGGGCGGTGACACGCTGTTCGCCAATATGCACCTGGCATGGGACACCTTGCCGGCGGCGTTGCGTCACGCGGTGCAGGGCCTGCGCGCCGAGCATAGCTACCTGGCCCAGTACGAGGAACTGCGGCGCCGCAGCCCGTGGCGCCCGGCGCTCAGCCAAGCGCAGATCGACGAAGTGCAGCCGGTGGTACACCCCGTAGTGCGCACGCACCCGGAGACGGGTCGCAAAGCGCTGTTCGTGAGCGAGCATTTCACCACCCGCATCGTCGGCATGCCTGAGGACGAGAGCCGCGCGCTGCTGGCCGAGCTGTTCGCCCACAGCGTGCTGCCCGAGCACGTGTACCGCCACCGCTGGGCGCCGCACGATCTGGTGTTCTGGGATAACCGCTCGCTGATGCACCTGGCCGGCGGCACGCCCGACCACCTGCGCCGCAAACTCTATCGCACCACTATCGAAGGCGATATGCCGTTCTGACATCATGGGCATGCCATGCACTGCTTCGCATCCGGGACAGGGATGCGCCTGCATTAAATCGAGCATGACGGGGATAAACTGGCAAAAATTTGGTGTTGTGCCTTAGAATCTGCGCATGCACATCATATCGACTGGATTGGTTCTTGCTTGCCTTATGGCCGTGAACCACCTCCTCCGCCGCCCCCATGACCACGCGTAACCTGCGCATCGTTGTCGTCAACGCCATCATCCATGCCGGCGATGAGGACGACGAGGCCATGCGCGCGCAGGTGGAACGCGCGCGCGTGCTGCGCATCGGCTTGCTGGAGGCGGGCTACGACATTGTCGCGTCGCTGCCGCCAGACATGTATCTGCCCGACCGTATCGCCCAGCTGCAGCCGGACATGATCATCGTCGACGCCGAGTCGGACGCCCGCGATGTGCTCGAACACATCGTGATTGCCACCCGCGACGAACCGCGGCCCATCGTCATGTTTACCGAAAGCGACGACACGGCCAGCATGGAGGCGGCCGTGGCGGCGGGCGTGTCGGCCTACATCGTGGCGGGGCTGCAGAGCGACCGCATCAAGCCGGTGCTCAATGTCGCGCTGGCGCGGTTCAAGCGCGAGCAGAAGCTGCTGGACGAGCTGCTGGACACCAAGAGCAAGCTGGCCGAGCGCAAGATCATCGAGCGCGCCAAGGGCCTGTTGATGCAGCGCCAACGCTTCACCGAAGAGCAGGCGTATCAGAAGCTGCGCAGCATGGCGATGAGCAAGAACCTCAAGTTGTCGGAGGTGGCGCAGCGCATACTCGACGTTGAAGATCTGTTGAGCTGACGATCTCCCAAAATGATGCGCGTGCGCGGTGGCGGTGCGCTGCGCACGCCTTCATGCGGTGCATCACCGCGCCGGAAAACCCCGCTCCCACTCTGCGCAGCCTGCTGGCACAGGTATTGCATAGATAAACCCAAGCGCAACGCTGCGCTGCTAAACCTTGCCAACGGCGGTGAGGGTCACAAGACAACGACGTCTACCAACACGTGAATACGTTCGCGCGGGGTAGGCGTTTTTTTTTGCTCCAACGGTTATGCAGACTAAAAGGGTATGCCATGAAAGAAACACCGATTATTGCCGACAACGCCTTGCCACCAGCCCCGGCCGACGTTAATGTCACGCGCAGGCAAATCATTCATGGCGCAGGTCTGGTCGCAGGAGGAAGCATGTTGGGATTGACAACAGGTGGGGCATGGGCGGCGGGGTCGGACAAGCCGGAGAAGGAAGAAGTCAGGATCGGCTTCATTCCGCTGACCGACTGCGCATCGGTGGTGATGGCGTCGGTGCTGGGCTTTGACAAGAAATACGGCGTCAAGTTCGTGCTCAGCAAGGAAGCGTCGTGGGCGGGAGTGCGCGACAAGCTGTCCAACGGCGACCTCGACGCCGCGCACGTGCTGTACGGCCTGCTGTACGGCGTGCAGATGGGCATTGGCGGCCAGAAGAAGGACATGGCCGTGCTGATGGGACTGAACAACAACGGCCAGGCCATCACGCTGTCGAAAAAGCTGGCCGACAAGGGCGCCGTCGATGGTGCCACCCTGGCCAAGCTGATGCGCACCGATAAACGCGAATACACGTTTGCGCAAACCTTCCCGACCGGCACCCACGCCATGTGGTTGTACTACTGGCTGGCTGCCAACGGCATCAACCCGATGAAGGAGGCCAAGGTCATTACCGTGCCGCCGCCGCAGATGGTGGCCAATATGCGCGTCGGCAATATGGATGGCTTCTGCGTGGGCGAGCCGTGGGGCCACCGCGCCATCATGGACGGCATCGGCATCACCGCGACCACCACCCAGGACATCTGGAAGGATCACCCGGAAAAAGTGCTGGGGTCCACGCTGGACTTCGCCAAAAAATATCCGAACACGTGCCGGGCCATGATGGCCGCCATTCTCGATGCGGGCAAATGGATCGATGCGTCGCTGGCCAACAAGAACAAGATGGCCGAGACCATCGCCGACAAGTCGTACGTCAACACCAGCAAGGACGCGATCGACCAGCGCATCATGGGCCGCTACCAGAACGGCCTGGGCAAGACCTGGGACGATCCGAACCACATGAAGTTCTACAACGACGGCCTGGTGAACTTCCCGTACCTGTCCGACGGCATGTGGTTCATGACCCAGCACCGCCGCTGGGGCCTTCTCAAGGACGACCCGGACTACCTGGCCGTGGCCAAGTCGGTCAACCAGATCGATTTGTACAAGGACGCCGCCGCGATGACCAAGACGCCGGTGCCGAAAAGCCCGCTGCGCACCTCGAAGCTGATGGACGGCGCGGTGTGGGATGGCTCGAACCCGAAAGCGTTTGCGGCGTCGTTCAAGATCAAAGCGTAAGCCGTTTGCCGATGCATCGTCCTTGAAAGGAAAGCCATGAACGCCATGCTGCAAACCGATAGCACCGCCGCCACTGAACTCGTCACCACTGAAGCGCCCAAGCGCCGTCCGCGCCGGCCGCTGGCCGCCAATTCCACGGCGCGGGCGCGCCAGCAGGTCTCGGCCACCGCCATGAAGATCGTCGCCCCGCTGATGGGGGCGGCCTTGCTGGTGCTGGTGTGGCAGCTCATCACCGTCAAGAACGCGACTTTTCCCACGCCGCTGGTGACGTTCCACGAAGCCGTCAAACTGTTTTCCGATCCGTTCTACCGCAACAGCCCCAATGACCAGGGCATCGGCTGGAATCTGCTGGCGTCGCTGCAGCGGGTGGCGGTGGGCTTCGGCCTGGCCGCGCTGGTGGGCATTCCGCTGGGCTTTGTGATCGGGCGCGTCAAGTTCATCAGCGCCATGTTCGGCCCGATTATCAGCCTGCTCAAGCCCGTGTCGCCGTTGGCCTGGCTGCCCATCGGCCTGCTGGTCTTCCAGTCGGCCAACCCGGCCGCGATCTGGTCGATCTTCATCTGCTCGATCTGGCCGATGATCATCAACACCGCCGTCGGCGTGCAGCGCGTGCCGCAGGATTACATGAACGTGGCGCGCGTGCTCAATCTGTCGGAATGGAAGATCCTGACCAAGATCCTGCTGCCGTCCGCGCTGCCGTATGTGCTGACGGGCGTGCGGCTGTCGATCGGCACCGCGTGGCTGGTGATCGTGGCGGCCGAAATGCTGACCGGCGGCGTGGGCATCGGCTTCTGGGTGTGGGACGAATGGAATAACCTCAATGTCCCGCACATCATCATCGCCATCGTGGCCATCGGCTTCGTTGGCCTGCTGCTGGAACAAGCCCTGATGGCGCTGGCCCGCGCCTTCACCTACGAACAAGTGTCGAACTAAGGAGCATGGTCATGGACGATGCAAAATTCATCGATGTCGAAGGCGTGGAGATGGTGTTCCACACGAAGAAGGGCGTTTTTCACGCGCTGCGCGAGATCGACCTTACCGTGCGCAAGGGAGAATTCATCACCCTGATCGGCCACTCGGGCTGCGGCAAGTCGACGCTGCTGAATCTCGTTGCCGGGCTGCTGCTGCCCAGCGACGGCGTGCTGCTGTGCGCCGGCCGCGAAATCGCCGGACCGTCGCCGGAGCGCTCGGTGGTGTTCCAGAACCATTCGCTGCTGCCGTGGCTCACCTGCTATGAGAACATCCATCTCGGCGTCGAACGCGTGTTCGGCAAGTCGGAATCGAAAGCGCAGCTGCGCGAGCGCACCATGGCCGCACTGGCGCTGGTGGGGCTGACGGCGGCGGAAGCGAAGCGCCCGCACGAAATCTCGGGCGGCATGAAGCAGCGGGTGGGCATCGCCCGCGCGCTGGCCATGGAACCGAAGGTGCTGCTGATGGACGAACCGTTCGGCGCCCTGGACGCATTGACGCGCGCCCACCTGCAGGACGAGCTGCTCAAGATCGTCGCGGCCACCAGGTCCACCGTGGTGATGGTCACGCACGATGTCGATGAAGCGGTGCTGCTGTCGGACCGCATCGTCATGATGACCAACGGCCCGGCCGCCACCATCGGCGAGATCGTCGACGTGCAGCTCGAGCGTCCGCGCGACCGCGTGGCGCTGGCGCAGGATGCGCGCTACATGGACTACCGCACGGCGGTGCTCGAATTCCTGTACCGCAAACAGGCCCATCCCGCGAAGGAAGCGGCATGAGCGCCGCCGCGCCGGGCCGCGTGACGCTGGTGGGCGCCGGTCCCGGCGACCCGGAACTGCTCACCATCAAGGCCGTGCGCGCCATCGAACGCGCCGACGTGCTGCTGATCGACGACCTGGTGAACCCGCAAGTGCTGGACTATGCGCCGTCTCACGCGCGCGTGGTACAGGTGGGCAAGCGGGGCGGCTGCGCATCCACCCCGCAGGAGTTCATCGAGCGGCTGATGGTGGCGGAAGCGCGCGCCGGCCACCACGTGGTGCGGCTGAAAGGGGGCGACCCGTACCTGTTCGGCCGCGGCGGCGAGGAGCGCGCCACCTTGCGCTCGCAGGGCATCGAGGTCGATGTCATCCCCGGCATCAGCAGCGGCCTGGCCGCGCCGACCAGCATCGGCGTGCCGGTCACGCACCGCTCGTGGAGCCAGGGCGCCACGTTCGTTACCGGTCACGGCAAGGATGCGGCGTCGGAGCCGAACTGGCAGGCGCTGGCCCAAAGCCGGCTCACGCTGGTGATCTACATGGGGGTGGCGCGGATAGAATCCATCCAGGCGGGCCTGCTGGCAGGCGGCGCATCGCCCGCAACGCCGGTGGCGGTGGTGCAATCGGCCACGCGCGACAACCAGCGCCAGTTGCTGACCACATTGGGCGCACTGCCGGAAGCACTGCGCACCAGCGGCCTGGGTAGCCCGAGCATTATCGTGGTGGGCGAGGTGGTGCGGTGTGCCGATGATTGGCGTGAGGTGGCTGCGGGCCTGGACATCCCGTTGCACGCGCACGGCTGACAGCACGCAGTCACCGAAGTCACTCCCTTCTGCTCCGTCATCCCCGCCTGTGCGGGGATGACGGAATAACGGTACGAGGTACTACGTACACTGGCACGAAACCCAGCACCTGCACCGCCACCTGCACCGCCACCTGCACCGCCACCGCGCACCGATAGCGTGCACCACGCACTGACATATCGCACCATGCCACCGCAGCCAACCTCCCTTCACCGCTTTCCCCCTCTGTAGCCATTGCCCACGCTTCTGGCACGGGTCTTGCACTACCTACCATCAAGAGGTCAACGGCGATCTCCCTGCAGCACACGAATACAGCGCCAGTCCAATGACGGACTGGCAGGACAACGGCGTCCGCCCAACCCGGTCTTTGAGGCCTGCGGTTGCGCGGACGCCTTTTTGTTTTCTGAACGGGATAAAAAATGGCC
>JBEVMD010000413.1:0-3852 GCA_040508835.1 Duganella sp.
CCCTTGATGTCCCACCCCTCAATGCCCATCCATGTGCGCCGCGCCGTGCTGCTGGCCACCTTGTCCGCCGCCATCGTCTTTCCGGCCGCAGCCGAGACCATCACCGTGCGCTCGCCCGACGGCCGCAACGCCGTGCGCATCGACACCGACCGGCTCAGCTATGACGTCAGCCGCGACGGCAAAGCCGTCATCGATCCCTCGCCGCTGGGCCTGAAACTCGATATCGGCACCATCGGCCCCGGCGCGCGCCTGACGGGACGCACCCCCACGACCGTCAACGACACGTACCGCATCGTGCTGGGCAAGGCCGCCAGCGCGCCCGATCGTTACCGCCAGCTCGACCTGGCCTTCGCTGCCGGCGCCACACTGCAGTTTCACATCCTGGTGCGTGCCTACGACAACGGCGTGGCGCTGCGCTACGTGGTGCCCGAGCAGGCGGGCGTCGCCGCCCTCCAGGTCAAGGCGGAAGACACGCAGTTCAATTTCGCCCGCGACTACGACTGCTGGGGCGCCAACATGGGCCGCTTCGACACCAGCTTCGAGGCCGAATACGACGCCATCAAGGCGTCGCGTCTGCGCAATTTTCACAACTACATGGCGCCGCTCGTCTGCAAGACGGGCGCCGGCCAGACCACGTTCGCGCTGGCCGAATCGGACGTGCAGGACTATCCGGGCTTCTTCCTGTCCGGGCGCGGCGACGGCGGCCTGGGCGTGGCCGTGACGCTGCCGCCCCGCTTCGACAACGACCGCGATTTTCGCTCGCGCAAAACGGTGGTGGCCAGCGTGCCTTTAAAAGGTGCCGGCTTCCAGACCCCGTGGCGCGTGGTGATGCTGGGCGATACCCCGGGCGACCTGGCCGCGTCGTCGCTGATTCCAACCCTGGCGGCGCCCTCGCGCATTGCCGATACCAGCTGGATCAAGCCGGCCAAGACGGCCTGGGACTGGTGGAACGACTGGGCCGTGGACGTGCCCAATCCGGGCGTCAACACGGCCACGTACAAGGCGTTTGTCGATTTTTCGCAGTCGATGCAGCTCGACGACATCCTGATCGACGAAGGCTGGTCGGTGGGCAGCGACATCGAACCGAATCCGCAGGCGGACGTCACCCGCGCGCGTCCCGAGCTGGACATGCCGGCGCTGCCGCAGTACGCGCAGCAGCGCGGCGTGGGCGTGTGGCTGTGGCTGCAGTGGCAGCAGCTCGACCGCCAGATGGACGCCGCCTTCAAACAGTATGCAGCGTGGGGCATCAAGGGCATCAAGGTGGACTTCATGAACCGCAACGACCAGGAGATGGTGGACTGGTACCACAAGGTGCTGGCCAAGGCGGCCGAGTACAAGCTGATGGTCAACCTGCACGGCGCCTACCCGCCCAACGGCCTGCAGCGCACCTGGCCCAACTACGTCACCCAGGAAGGCGTGCTGGGCGCCGAGAACAACAAGTGGAGCGCGCGCATCACGGCCACCCATAACGTCACGCTGCCGTTTACCCGCATGATCCTGGGACCGATGGACTACACGCCCGGCGGCTTCCGCCACGCGTCCCCCGCCCGCTTCGCGTCGCGCAACCACGAGCCGATGGTGCAGACCACGCGCGGCCAGGCGGTGGCCATGTACGTGGTGTACGACAGCCCGCTGCAGATGGTGGCCGACGGTCCGGCCGCGTACCGCACGGCCGACGGCAAGGGGTGGGCCGACGGCGCGCAGTTCATCCAGGCCGTGCCCACGTCGTGGGACGAGACCCGCATCCTGGCCGGCGACATCGGCCAGTACATCGTCACGGCGCGGCGCAAGGGCGGCACGTGGTATGTGGGCGCCATGACCAACGAGACGGGCCGCACGCTGACGGTGCCGCTGTCGTTCCTGGGCCAGGGGAACTTCACGGCCGACGTGCTGGAAGACGGCGCCGCAATCGATCGCCTGCGCAGCCGCCGCAGCAAGGTGGGCGCCGGCCAGCACCTGACCCTGACGCTGGCGCCGTCGGGCGGCGCGGTGGCGGTCATCGCGCCATAATCGCCGCGGGACGACACGTTTTTCGGCGGGCGGCTACAATAAGCTCACACCACCCGGTAATTGACTTAGGAGGATTTGCATTATGAGCGACAACATCATCAAGATCGATATCGGCCTGTCCGAAAAAAGCCGCGAAGCGATTGCCACCGGCCTGTCCGGTTTGCTGGCCGACAGCTACACCTTGTACCTGATGACCCATAACTTCCACTGGAACGTCAAGGGTCCCATGTTCAACTCGCTGCACCAGATGTTCATGGCCCAGTACACCGAGCAATGGGGCGCGCTGGACCTGATCGCCGAGCGCATCCGCGCCCTGGGCTATCCGGCGCCGGGCACCTACGCCGAATTCGTCAAGCTGGCCACCATCAAGGAAGTGGAAGGCGTGCCGAAAGCGCTGGACATGGTCCGTCACCTGGTCAACGCCCAGGAAGCCACGGCCCGCACCGCGCGCAAGCTGCTGCCGCTGGTGGACGAGGCGGACGACCAGCCCACCATCGACCTGCTGACCCAGCGCCTGGACACCCACGAAAAAACCGCGTGGATGCTGCGCAGCCTGCTGGAAGAATAAGCGCCCTGCCCATGGCCCGC
The DNA here is from genome assembly GCA_040508835.1 of Duganella sp. Lineage (GTDB taxonomy): Bacteria > Pseudomonadota > Gammaproteobacteria > Burkholderiales > Burkholderiaceae_D > Rugamonas. The sequence continues at coordinate 2,599 of JBEVMD010000413.1, forward strand.
TCGCGCGGGTCATTCTTTCCTGCAATTTCATTAAAGCAATTTCATGGTTCCGCCATGCCGGCTGCTGCAATTTTAAATTCTTTGACCTAACATTTCCTCTACCTTTTGCTGTACGATACCTGACCCGTCCGTCAATTATGGGCGCAAGCGTTGGTTGTTTTCGTATTTTTAGGGCAAGAGGATCAAGGCGTCTGCTTCCTTCGTGTCCCGATCTCTTGGAGACGGAATGGGAGCACTGCACCCACCTTTACAATTGTCCGTGCCGCCGGTGCCGCCGGTCCGGCCTGCGCGCCCGTCGCGCTTGATCGTTCTGCTCTGCCTCTGCGCCGCGCTGGCCGCCACCACGGCAGAAACCTGGCGCTGGTCGCGCGGCGCGCTGCAGCATGAGCGCCCCGCCCATCTCGAACACACGGGCGCACCGGTCGCCGGCGTCACCCAGCTATCCCATGCCATCATCCCCATGCCCGACGGCGTGCCGTCCGCCCACGCCAGCACGCTGGCCAGCCTGCCCGGCGGCGAACTGATTACCTTCTGGTGGGCCGGCAGCCGCGAGAGCGGTCCGGACGTCAAGGTCTATGCCTCGCGCTGGTCCAACGGCAAATGGAGCAGGAACTGGGAAGTGGCCAGCCGCGACTCGCTGGGGAAGGCGCTGGGCTATGGCGTGCGCCGCATCGGCAACCCGGTCGCGTGGACCGCCACCGACGGCACCCTGCACCTGTACGTGGTAGCCACGGGCCTGGGCGGCTGGGCCGCCGCGCGCATCGTGCAGATGCAGTCGCACGACCAGGGCGCCACGTTTACGGTCAGGCGCGTGCTGCCGATGTCGCCGCTCTTCAATACCAGCACGCTGGTGCGCTCGGCGCCGATGGCGCTGGCCGACGGCGGCTGGTGGCTGCCGGCCTACTTCGAGATCGGCTACAAGTACCCGATGCTGGTATCGTTCGACGCCCACGGCGATCCGCAGCGCGTGACGCGCATCGGCACCCGCACCAAGTCGCTGCAACCGAGCCTGGTGCCGATTTCGGCCCACGAAATCCGCGCCTGGATGCGCGACGACGGCGCCTCGCGCCGGGTGCAGCAGGCCGTGAGCCGCGACGGCGGCCAGACCTGGAACGACCTGGAAGCGAGCGCCCTGTTCAACGACAGCACGTCGCTGGCCGTGGTGCGCCTGCCCAACGGCAGCCTGCTGATGCTGCACAACCGCGAGGATATCGACGGCAGCGCGCGCAGCGCCCTGACGCTGTCGCTGTCCAC
>JBEVMD010000439.1:0-8336 GCA_040508835.1 Duganella sp.
CGTTCCCGCACAAGGCCTTTGCTGCCGAACTGAAAAAGTTCCCAGGCTTGACCGAAGTGGTGTGGGCGCAGGACGAGCCGCAGAATCAGGGCCCATGGTTCCAGATTCAGCACAACATCTTCGAGAGCATGGACGCTGGCCAGCGCCTGGCCTACGCCGGTCGTCCGGCATCGGCTTCGCCTGCGGTCGGTTACTACGACAAGCACTACGCCCAGCAAAAAGACCTGCTGGAAACGGCGTTCTCCAAGCTCAAGGGCTTCATCCTGACCAAATAAGACGGATCTGCGATGGGTTGCGCCACTGGCGCAGCCCAGCCAGCTTTACCCATTACGGAGCGTCGTCCCGCTACGCATGACGGCGCCGCACTAACAACACTACGGAGTTTTCTCATGGCACAAATCGAAGTTAAAGTACCCCAACTGTCGGAATCGGTCGCTGAAGCCACCATGCTGACCTGGCATAAAAAAGTCGGCGACGCTGTGGCGCGCGACGAAAACCTGATCGACATCGAAACCGATAAAGTGGTACTGGAACTGCCGGCCCCAGCCGCTGGCGTACTGGTCAAGATCATCAAGGGCGACGGCACCACCGTGGTGGCTGACGAAATCATCGCCGTGATCGATACCGACGGCGCCGCTGCCGCTCCCGCTCCTGCAGCTTCGTCCACCGCTGCCGCTGCTCCTGCCGCTGCTCCAGCACCGGCCGCCGCTCCAGCACCTGCTGCTGCCGCTGCCACCGGTGGCAGCAAGGGCGATGTCGCCATGCCGGCCGCTGCCAAAATCCTGTCGGAAAAAGGTCTGAACGCTGGCGACGTCGCCGGTTCGGGCAAAGATGGCCGCGTGACCAAGGGCGACGCCCTGGCCGCATCCGCACCATCGACCCCGGCCATCGCGCCACTGGCAGCGCCTGCCGCCAAGCCAGCGCTGCCGCAAGTGTCGGCGTCGCCAGCAAGCCTGGGCGACCGTCCTGAAGAGCGCGTGCCGATGAGCCGCCTGCGCGCCCGTATCGCCGAGCGCCTGCTGCAATCGCAATCGACCAACGCCATCCTGACGACGTTCAACGAAGTGAACATGGCTCCGGTCATGGAACTGCGCGCCAAGTACAAGGACAAGTTCGAGAAAGAGCACGGCGTCAAGCTGGGCTTCATGTCGTTCTTCGTCAAGGCTGCCGTTGCTGCCCTGAAAAAATACCCGATCATCAACGCCTCGGTCGACGGCAACGACATCGTGTACCACGGCTACTTCGACATCGGTATCGCTGTCGGTTCGCCACGCGGCCTGGTGGTGCCGATCCTGCGCAACGCCGACCAGATGTCGATCGCCGAGATCGAAAAGAAAATCGGTGAATTCGGCCAGAAAGCCAAGGACGGCAAGCTGACCCTGGACGACCTCACCGGCGGCACGTTCTCGATCTCGAACGGCGGCACCTTCGGCTCCATGCTGTCGACCCCGATCATCAACCCGCCACAATCGGCGATCCTGGGCGTGCACGCGACCAAGGACCGCGCGGTCGTGGAAAACGGTCAGATCGTGATCCGTCCGATGAACTACCTGGCCATGTCGTACGACCACCGCATCATCGACGGCCGCGAAGCCGTCCTGGGCCTGGTTGCCATGAAAGACGCACTGGAAGATCCGGCACGCCTGCTGCTGGACCTGTAATTTCGCTTCGTCAGGAGCCCCGGTGATCCGGGGTTCCAACGCCTGAGGGACGTCATGAGTATTTCGGAAGAAATTCAGCGCCTGCACGACCTGCACAAGGCTGGCGCCTTGTCCGAGGACGAGTTCGCCGAAGCCAAGATGCGCCTGCTGAGCCAGGAAGCCCACCGTCCGCGCGAAGACGACATCAGTCGCCTGCGGCGGTCGCGCAACGACCGCTGGCTCGGTGGCGTGTGCGGCGGCCTGGGCCGGATCTCCGGCATCGAGTCGTGGATCTGGCGCATCCTGTTCGTGCTGTTCGTCGTCACCTTTGGTTTTGGCCTGGCGATTTACATTCTGTTGTGGATCTTCGTTCCAGAAGAAGAAACTGATTGGACATATAAAAATGAGTAAACAATTTGACGTAGTAGTCATCGGCGCCGGTCCTGGCGGTTACATTGCCGCCATCCGCGCAGCGCAACTGGGTTTTTCGGTCGCTTGCGTCGATTCCTGGGAAAATGAAAAAGGCGGCCCGGCACCGGGCGGCACCTGCACCAACGTCGGTTGCATTCCGTCGAAAGCGCTGCTGCAATCGTCGGAGCACTTCGAGCACGCCGGTCACGCGTTCAAGGACCACGGCATCGACGTGTCGGGCCTGGCGCTGAACCTGGGCCAGATGCTCAAGCGCAAGGACGGCGTCGTCAAGCAGAACAACGACGGCATCCTGTACCTGTTCAAGAAAAACAAGGTCACCTTCTTCCACGGTCGTGCCGCCTTTGCTGGCGCCGCCGGCGCCGACGGTTACCCGCTGGCCATCACCGGCCCGGCCAACGACACCATCAACGCCAAGCAAGTGATCATTGCGACCGGTTCGAACGCGCGCGCGCTGCCAGGCGCCGAGTTCGACGAAAAGCTGATCCTGTCGAACACGGGCGCGCTGACCATCGACGCCGTACCAGCCAAGCTGGGCGTGATCGGCGCCGGCGTGATCGGCCTGGAAATGGGTTCCGTGTGGCGCCGCCTCGGTGCTGACGTCACCGTGCTGGAGGGCTTGCCGGTCTTCCTGGGCGCCGTCGACGAGCAGATCGCCAAGGAAGCCAACAAGTTCTTCACCAAGCAGGGCCTGAAGATCAACCTGGGCTGCAAAATCGGCAGCATCATCAAGGGCGACAACAGCGTCACCGTGGCGTACGAAAACGCCAAGGGCGAAGCCGTCACCACCGAGTTCGACAAGCTGATCGTCTCGATCGGCCGTACCCCGAACACCAACGGCCTCGGCGCAGACCAGGTGGGCCTGGCGCTGGACGAGCGCGGCTTCATTGCCGTCGACGACGAGTGCAAAACCAACCTGCCAGGCGTATGGGCGGTCGGTGACGTGGTGCGCGGCCCGATGCTGGCGCACAAGGCGGAAGAAGAAGGCGTTGCCGTGGCCGAGCGTATCGCCGGTCAGCATGGCCACACCAACTTCAACACGATTCCCTGGGTGATCTACACGTCGCCGGAAATCGCGTGGGTCGGCCGTACCGAACAGCAACTGAAGGCGGACGGCGTGGCGTACAAGGCCGGCACGTTCCCGTTCCTGGCCAACGGCCGCGCCCGCGCGCTGGGCGACACGTCGGGCATGGTCAAGTTCCTGGCCGATGCCACCACCGACGAAATCCTGGGCGTGCACATCATCGGACCGATGGCCTCCGAGCTGATTTCGGAAGCCGTGGTAGCGATGGAGTTCAAGGCGTCGGCCGAAGACATCGCCCGCATCTGCCACGCGCACCCGTCGCTGTCGGAAGCCACGAAAGAGGCAGCGCTGGCGATTGACAAGCGCACCCTGAACTTCTAAGTCGGTCGCTTCAAACCGCGCGCAGCTTCGTTGCGGCGCCCAGCTGAGACTGTACATGCGTACTGTCTTCGGCGCCGCGCCTCGCTGCGCACGGTTTGAAGCAACCTTGGCGGGCTTCGGCCCGCTTTTTTTATTTGCGCTCTGCGCACAAGCGAACCCATGAACGTCGAAGAGTTTTACCAGAAGGCGCTGCTCGAGCGCGATTTCAAGGCCGATGCCGCCCAGCGCCGCGCGGTCGACCGCCTGCAGCAGTGCTACGACGACTGGGTCAATTACAAGGCCCAGCGTTCGAGCACGTTCAAGCGCCTGATCAACCGGCCGCAGGTGCCCAAGGGCGTGTACATGTGGGGTGGCGTGGGGCGCGGCAAGTCGTTCTTGATGGACAGTTTTTACTCGGTCGTGCCCGTGGTGCGCAAGACGCGCCTGCACTTCCACGAATTCATGCGCGGCGTGCACCGCCAGCTGGACGAACTGAAGGGCGTGGCCGATCCGCTCGATGAGGTGGCCAAGCGCGTGGCAAAAAAATACCGCCTGATCTGCTTTGACGAATTCCACATTTCCGACGTGGCCGACGCCATGATCATGTACAACCTGTTGAAGGCGCTGTTCGACAACGGCGTGTCGTTCATCATGACGTCCAACTACGATCCGCAACTGCTGTACCCGGACGGGCTGCACCGCGACCGCATCCTGCCCACCATCGACCTGCTGTACGAAAAGCTCGACGTGATGAATATCGACGCCGGCGTCGACTACCGCAGCCGCGCGCTGGACCAGGTGGAGTCGTACTACACGCCGCTGGGCGCCGCCACCGACAAGTCGCTGCGCGATGCCTACACGAGATTGGCCGAAAGCGCCGACGAAGACCCGGTGGTGCGCATCGAGTCGCGCGAAATCCGCGCGCTGCGCCGCACCGGCTCGCTGATCTGGTTCGACTTCCACACGCTGTGCGGCGGTCCCCGCTCGCAAAACGACTACCTGGAAATCGCCAGCCGGTTCCACACCGTGATATTGTCCGAGATTCCCCGCATGTCGGCGTCGATGTCGTCCGAAGCGCGCCGCTTTACGTGGCTGATCGACGTCTTCTACGACCAGGGCGTAAAATTGCTGATGTCGGCCGAGGTCGAGCCGGAAGAGCTGTACACGACCGGCACGCTGGCCAACGAATTTCACCGCACGGTGTCGCGGATTGTGGAAATGCAATCGCAGGAATATATGGATCGGGAACAGCGCGCGGCCGCCGGTTCCCTGGCTTGACAGGATAAGTGATGAATCAACGTTTGAAATCGATGGGCCTGATGGTGGCGCTGGCAGCCATGGTGACGACCGCGCGGGCGCAAGCGCCGGCGGACGCCGGCGCCGTCGCGCCCACGCAATCGGTGGCCCAGGCCAATGCCACGCTCGACCGCGTGACGCGCGAACGCGCAGCCGTGGAGGGCACTTTCACGGCTGAAGAAGCCATCTGCAACGACCGGTTTTTTGTGACCAGCTGCATGGACCAGGCCAAGGAAAAGCGCCGCCTGGCGCTGGCGCGCCTGCGTGCCGAGGAAGTGGAGGCGGAACATTTCAAGCGCGCTGCGTCGGTGGCGCACCGCGACGCCGACCTGGCCGAGCGCGCGCGCAAGGACGCCGAGGAATTCACCCGCCGGGAAGCGAAACTTGCCAATTCGCCCCGGAAGGAACGCACGGAAGACGAGCTGGTGCCGCGCAGCGCGCCCAAGCCGGGCAAGACCGTGGCGGAGCGCGAGGCGGAACTGGCCGCGCGTCTGAAAAGCGAGCAGGCCCGGACCGCAGCCGATGCCGGCCAGCGCGCCGCCAACGTGGCCGCGTTCGAGAAACGCCAGGCCGATGTGGCCCGGCGCCAGGAGCAGGTGGCCCAGCGCCTGGAAGAACGGCGCCGCAAGGCCGAGGCCCGCGCCGCCGCCGACCAGAAAAAGGCCGATGCTGCAGCAGCAGCCGCGGCAGCGGCCGGCAAGAAATAGCCGCAATGTGACGCAATGAAACGCAAAGCGTCGCCGGATGCCCGCCGCTGCGGGCCGCTGCGGGCCGCGGCCCAGTGCGCCCCGGTGCGGCCGGTGCGACCTGGTATGACAATTTTGCCCGCCAGCAGCCGCACCAGTGGCCGCAGTCATCGATCATAAGGTTGTTGGCAGACGCGCCGTAGATTAAACTATGCCCGTGCCGCATCCCGTGAACCTTCCAGTGACTGAGAAACATGACTGATGTACAAGATATCCAGCGTCGTCTGATTGAACTCGACGTCGAACACCGCGACCTGGACGCGGTGATCGACATGCTTACCCTGGATGGCCACCACGACCAGCTGCAACTGCGCCGCCTGAAAAAGCGCAAGCTGCAGCTGAAAGACCATATTACTTTGCTGAAAATGCAACTGGTGCCCGACGTTCCGGCCTGAATTCAGCCCTGAAATTCAGCACGCACCATCACCGAAGCTTACTTTGACCGAAGCCATGCCCACGCCCGCAGGTTCGCCCGCGCCGGCCGATGCCTTACCCGCAACGTTGCCGGCAACGGCCAGCCGGCCGATCCTCAAGCGGCCCGTCGAGCCTGCGGCGCAAGCCGTCGCCACGCCTGCGGCCGCGGTCGTATCCGGGTCGCCCGCCGTGCCCGCCATTGTGGGTGAAACGCCTGACCATGCGCCCGGCGTGCACGATACCGAAGTGGAACGCTTGTTTGGCGCGGGCGGCCCGCTGGGCCCGGCCGTGGGCGACTTCCGCCCGCGCCGCCCGCAAACCGAGATGGCCAAGGCCGTGGCCAATGCGATCGCCACCCAGACCACGCTGATTGCGGAAGCGGGTACCGGCACCGGCAAGACGTTTGCCTACCTGGTGCCGGCGCTGCTGTGGGGCGGCAAGACCATCGTCTCTACCGGCACCAAGAACTTGCAGGACCAGTTGTTTCTGCGCGATATCCCAACCGTGCGCGCGGCCTTGCAGGCGCCGGTGTCGGTGGCGCTGCTCAAGGGCCGGTCCAACTATGTGTGCCACTACCACCTGGAACGCACGCTGCAGAACGGCCGCATGACGTCGCGCGACGACGTGGGCAACCTGCGCGAAATCTCGCGCTTCCTCAAGATGACCAGCTCGGGCGACAAGGCCGAACTGGCGCGCGTGCCCGAAAACGCGCTGATCTGGAACCTGGTGACGTCCACCCGCGAAAACTGCATGGGCCAGGAATGCCAGTACTACCAGGACTGTTTCGTGATGAAGGCGCGCAAGGAAGCGCAGCAGGCCGACGTGGTGGTGGTCAACCACCACCTGTTCTTTGCCGACGTGGCCTTGAAGGATTCCGGCGTGGCCGAGCTGCTGCCGTCTGCCAACACCATTATTTTCGACGAAGCGCACCAGCTGCCCGATACGGCCACCCTGTTCTTTGGCGAAACGTTCTCCACGTCGCAGGTGCTGGAGCTGTGCCGCGACGTGCTGGCCGAAGGCCTGTCGCACGCGCGCGACGGCGCCGACTGGGGCAAGACCGTCACGGTGGTGGAAAAAGCCGCGCGCGATCTGCGCCTGACTTTCCCGCAAGACATCGTGCGCCTGTCGCTGCCGCAGATCGCGCCGTCGAGCGAGTTTTTTCCGGCCCTGCAAAACCTCAAGGACGAGCTGGACGGCATGATGGCGGTGCTGGAAACCCAGGCCATGCGCGCCGAAACGCTGGAGCAGTGCCGCCAGCGCGGCCTCGAGCTCGGTGAAAAACTGGCAGCCTGGAAGTTCGATCCCAAGGCCAAGGTGGCCAAGGGCGAGGAGGCCGTGTACTGGGTGGAAGCGTATGCGTCGTCGCTGCAGCTGCACAAGACGCCGCTGTCGATTGCGCCCATTTTTGCCGGCCAGCGCGAAGGCGTGCCGCGCAGCTGGATTTTCACGTCCGCCACGCTGGCCGTGAAAAACGATTTCAGCCATTTTTCCGAACAGATGGGCCTGACGGAAGAGCCGTCCCGGACCTGGGCCAGCCCCTTTAATTATCAGGAACAGGGACTGTTGTACGTGCCGCAAGGCTTGCCCGACCCCAACTCGATGGGCTATACGGACGCCGTGCTGGACCTGGCATTGCCGATCATCGAGGCAGCCGGCGGCAAGACTTTCCTGCTGTGCACCACCTTGCGGGCCGTGAAACGGGCCGCCGAGCGGCTGCGCGACGAGTTCGACAAGCGGGGCTTGCCGTTTCCCCTGTTCGTCCAGGGCGATCGCGGCCGTACCGAACTGCTGGACCAGTTCCGCAAGGCCGGCAACGGCGTGCTGATCGGCAGTCAGAGTTTCTGGGAAGGCGTGGACGTGCGCGGCGACGCCCTGTCGCTGGTCATCATCGACAAGCTGCCGTTCGCGCCGCCGGACGACCCGGTGCTGGCCGCGCGCATCGAAGTGATGGAAAAGCAGGGCAAGAACGGTTTCATGCACCACACCTTGCCGGAAGCGATCATCAACCTCAAGCAGGGCGCCGGCCGCCTGATCCGCGATGAAAGCGACAAGGGCGTGCTCATGCTGTGCGACCCGCGCGTGATCTCCAAGCAGTACGGCCGCCGCATCTGGCAGAGCTTGCCGTCGTTCAAACGCACGCGCGAGCAGGCGGAAGTCATCGAATTTTTCCAGATGCTTAACGAAAAAAAGTAACTGAAAGTTACATTCGGAGCTTGTAAAGGCGCTGACCGTTGCGGTCCGCGCCTTTTTTTATTTCCATGGTTATGACGAAGTCCAGGTGTTTCCAGGCACTTGCTCCTGTCCATCATGCCGGAATTTAGCTTGTCAACGCCAGATTGCGGCGTGTTTTCGTTTGTGCTGTCGCAAAGTCGCTGATGAGTGAGTCGTTAGAGTTGGTTAAATGCTGCTGCCTTGTGGAGCAGGAAC
>JBEVMD010000036.1:0-8405 GCA_040508835.1 Duganella sp.
GCGCCATGCCGGCGCGTTGCGCCAGCATGGCGATGACGCCGGCGGCCAGCACCAGCGTCGCGGCCAGGCAGGGCGCCAGTGACGCCGCCGCCGGCCTGGCGCCTTTGACGCGCACAGAAGCGCTGTGAGTCCCATCCGCCATGCTTGATAGTCCAGCCACCGCCGCCACCCCGGCCACCCCGGCCAGGCATGCTGCAATGGCAAGCCATACGCCGGACAGCCCCGCGCCCCACAGGTCGCGCTGGCGCCAGTCCCACCTTACCGCCTCGGGCAGGCGGACGTCCGGCGCGCCATGCAGGCCGACCTGGTTCGCCGGAATCAGCGTCAGGCCGCCGGCCGTCTGTTCGAGCCGGAAGCGGGTATGGCCGACGATGAGGGCGCGCACGCCAGCGAGTGGCGTCTCTTGCCGCCGCAGGTCGGCGCCGTCCACCAGCACGGCGGCCCGGTCGCCATCGGGATTGCCCGCCGCCAGCTGCAACCGGCCGTGGTCGCGGAACAAAAGCGCCGCGCCTGGCGTCACCTGCGCCACGCCGAGCCGGTTGCCGCAAACCAGATTGCCGCCCAAGGCCAGCGGACGCGCAATCGTGAGCGCATGCGGCGCCAGGCGGTTCCACAGGGCGATGGCGGTGGCGGCGCCGCGGGCGTCGGGGCAGCCCGCTAGCGCCTGCCCGTTGCGGTACAGGGTGGCGCCGTCGTAGCGCCAGGTGCTGCCGGCGCGGATAAAGGTAACCGTGTCGGCGTCGGCGGCCGATACCGCGAACAGCGCGCCGCCCACCTGGAAGCTGCCGCCCCGCTTGAGCGGCGCGCTGCCCAGCCGCCGTTCCTGGTCGCCGCGCAGCGCCACCACCTGGCGCGCGGCGCTCAGGTTGCGCAGCATCCAGCCGTCCCGGGCGTCGTGGCGCAGCGACAGGTGCTGGCGGTCCGCGTGCGGGGCGGCCAGCTCGCGCTGGCCGAGGACGACAGTCTCCCCCGGTGCCGGCCGGAGGTGAATCGCGGACGGCAGCCACATGGCGGGCGCGCGCAGCAGGGCCAGCACCTGCAGCGCGCACAGCGCCGCCAGCAGCGCCAGCGCGGTCGCTGCACCCACATGCTGCGCCATCCACCGCGCCACGGCGCCGGCCAGCTGCCGCGGTACGGCAGCCGGCGCAGGCGGGCGTGCGAGGACGCGCAGTTTCACGGTTTGGCGCTGCGCCATCATGCCTCCTGGAGGTGGCGCCACCCGTTGCTGGCGGTGGGGCGCAGCAGAGCGTGCGCGGGAGGCAAGCAATGCGCATCGCCGTGGATGGCGGCCAGCATGCGGCTGATCTGGATCGCGTGCTGCGGACGCCGCGCGGGATCGATGTGCAGCAGGGCGCGCAGCAGATCGAGCGCGGGAGCGCGCGCCGCAGACGGCAGCAGCGCCGCGAAACGCGCCGCTTCGTCCGCGTGCAGCGTGACGGGAATGGCGCCGCCGTGCGCCTGGCGCAGCAGCGCCGCACCGGCCGTGTGGTGCGCGCGGTAGGCCTGGCCGCAGTCGCTGCAAAAGCGCAGCGCCATGCCGCCCGTGACGAGATAATAGAATAGCGCGCCCAGCGAAAAGTAATCGCTGCGGGCGCTGCTGGCGTAACCGCCGTGCTCCTGCGGGAAAAATTGTTCGGGCGCCTGCCAGTTGGCGGTGCCCGCATACGAATGCGGCGCCACGCTGCCAAGCTGGCGGTTGGTGCCGAAGTCCGCCAGCTTGACCGTGTGCAGGTGGCGGTCCACCAGCACGTTGGCAGGTTTCAGATCGAGGTAGCGCCATCCATATTGATGGACCTTGGCCAGGGCCTGGTTGATCTGCGCCATCCAGGCCAGCGCGCGGCCGAAGGACACCAGCTGCTCGGCGCTGCGCAACGCCGTCATGTGGCGGCCAAGGTCGGTGGACATCAGCTCCAGCGCCAGCACGGGCAGGCCGTCGTGCCAGCCGCTGTCGAGCAGGCGCACGATGTGACGCTCGTCCCACGGTTCCAGCGACTGCAGGAACGCGATCTCGCCGGCGGCGCTGGCGGTCCAGCGCTCGCGCTGGGCGGGCAGGGCGCGCGCCATCTGCTGCTCGTTGATCAACTTGATCGCCACATCGCCCGTGGCGTGCGGGCCGCTGGCGCGCCAGATCACGCCGTACGCGGAGCCGCCGATCTGCTCGCGCAGCCGGTAGTGGCCCAGTTCCAAAGCGATGATTGCGTCTGCTGTCGTCATGATTTCCCCTCGGCGTGCGCCGTCACCGTTCGCTAGCGGGGGGAGACGAAAAAAAGCCCCCGCGACGGCAGTCGCGGGGGCAGGGGAGACGGTTGGTGCGGAAGGGCTTAACGGCCGTAGTAGTCGCGGCGGCCGTGGCCGTGGCCGCGATCGTCGTGGCGGTCGCGCTCATAATACTCGCGCCGTGTTTCGCGGTACGACTCGCGGTAGTAAGGGCGGGCCGGTTCGACATACACCACGCGTGGCGGCGGGGCGTAGTAGCGCGGTGGGGGCGCATAGTAGGTGGGCGCGGGCTGGTAGTAGACCGGTGGCGGCGGGCTGTAGACGCGGGTTTCCACATAACGGTTGTCGCGATACCGGTCATCGCGGTAATACCGGTCGCGGGAGCTCAGGCCATTGCCGACCGCTGCGCCAACCAGGCCTCCGACGATGGCGCCATCGCGGCCGCCGGCGCTGTTGCCGATGGCCGCTCCCACCACAGCGCCAGCCACCGTGTTGAATTCACGGTCGCCTGCGAAGGCCGACGACGACACTGCTGCTGCGGCCAGTAACGCGGTGCCCATCAATTTTTTGCTCAACATGGTAATCCCCTTGCTGCGGCGCGGATCGGGATGATTCGTCGGCCGGTAGAGTCACTATAAAGCGTGGGGAAAAATCCGCAATGTGTAAAACAGATGCTTACAATCGGGCGCTTTTGGTAAAGCCTTGTAACATTTGAATGCTAATCCCCGGTGCGGCGCCGCCGGGCTTCCCATTCGGGACGCAGCAGGCTGAATACCTCCACGTCCTGGAAGCGGCCGTTAATGAAAAAGCACTGGCGCAGCGAGCCTTCCGCCGTGAAGCCGCACTTTTGCGCCACCCGCACCGACGACACGTTTTCGGGCGCCGTCAGTAACTCCAGCCGGTGGTACTGGTGCACGCTGAACAGGTAGTCGACCAGCATGCCGCACGCCTCCGTCATGTAGCCGCGGCCCGACAATTTGTGGTCGAACAGCCGGTAGCCGATTTCCCGCGTGGTGGGCGTGCGGCTTTTGAAGTGCGTGATCACGCCGATGATGTGGTGCAGGCTGTCCTCGATCACAAACAGCTCGCTGTCGTCGGTGACGAAGCTGTTTTGCATGAACTCCTTGCGCAGCGTTTCGGGCGACTTGAAATGCGTGGAAAAATAATCGCCGCGCGACGGCAGGTCGTTGACCAGCGCGATGAACGTATTGAGATCGGTGCCGGTCACGTGGCGCACGATGCAGATCTGACCTCTGAGCATAGTCGGTTCCCGGTGGCGTGAAGGCCCATGGTAGTGCAAGGGCCATGACAAATCAATATGGATGACAAGAACCCCATGATCGGGTATGGTTGAACTCGCACTTGCAACCCATTCACTCTTTACAGGACCCGCATGAAATCCGTCTTCGCGTCGACACTGTCACTGACCATTCTTGCCAGCAGCCTGCTGGCCGCCTCGGCGTCGTTTGCCGCACCGGCCAACGACCCCGCCACCCTGGCGCAAATCCGCGACAGCGCGATGCAGGACGGATGGGCCTATGAACGCTTGGCAGACATGACCGACCTGATTGGCCCCCGCCTGTCCGGTTCGGCCGGCGCAGCCGCCGCCGTGGAGCAGGTGGCGGACGCCATGCGCAAGCTGGGCGCCAAGGTCACGCTGCAGCCGGTCAAGGTGCCCCACTGGGTGCGCGGCGAGGAAAAGGCGCAACTGGTGGAGTACGCGGGCCGTCCCAACGGCATCACGCAGAAAGTGGTGCTGACGGCGCTCGGCGGTTCGGGCGCCACGCCCGCCGCAGGCCTGACCGCGCCGGTGGTGGTGGTGCGCGATTTCGATGAACTCAAGGCGCGCGCAGCCGAGGTCAAAGGCAGCATCGTGCTGTTCGACGTCGCCTTCGACGAAGACATGGCCAAGGGCGGCCAGGCCGGCAAAGCCTATGGCCGCGGCTCCAACTACCGCACCAACGGTCCGCGCATGGCGCAGGAACTGGGCGCGGTGGGCGCGCTGGTGCGCTCGGTGGGCGGCGCGGATTTCCGCCTCACGCACACGGGCAATACGGGCCTGGTGGACGGCAAGCGCATTCCCGCCGCCGCCGTCACGGCGGAAGACGCGATGCTGATCTCCCGCCTGCAAAAGCGCGGCGCGGTCAAGATGCACCTGGTGCTCACGCCGCAAAACCTGCCGGACGCCGACAGCTTCAACGTGATCGCCGATCTGCCGGGCACCGACAAAGCGGAAGAAGTGGTGATCGTGTCGGGCCATCTCGACTCGTGGGACCTGGCCACCGGCGCGCATGACGACGGCACCGGCGTGGCGTCGGCGATGGCGGTGATCGAGACCCTGAAAAAGCTGAACCTGAAACCGCGCCGCACCATCCGCGTCATCGCCTGGATGAACGAGGAAAACGGAACCCGTGGCGGCAAGGGCTACCTGGACGTGAACAAGGACAAGGTGGAGCAGCATTTTGCCGCCATCGAATCGGACAACGGCGGTGGCCGTCCGCTGGGCTTCATGGGCAGCGTGCGGCCGTCGATGGTGAAATACTTCGCGCCGCTGCAGAAATCGCTGGACCAGATCGGCGCCGGCGTGTTCGACCGCCGCGATGCCGCGGCCGGCTCCGACATCATGCCGCTCGAACGCGCAGGCGTGCCGTCGTTCCAGCCGCTGGTGGACTTCACCACCTACTTCAACTACCACCACACGCCGGCCGACACGCTCGACAAGGTCGATCCGCAGGACCTGAAGCGTCACGTGGCGGTCATGACGTCGCTCACGTGGTACCTGGCCAATATGGACGAGAGCATCGGCCGCACCGTCGAGCCGCAGTAATCGCGCCGCGACTTAAAAGGCGTTGAGCGGTATTTTCAGATACCGCACGCCGTTTTCCTCGGCGTCGGGCAGCTGTCCGGCGCTGATATTGACCTGGATGGCCGGCAGGATCAGCACCGGCATGTCCAGCGTCGCATCGCGCCGCGTGCGCATGGTCACGAATTCTTCTTCCGTCACGCCGTCGTGGATGTGGATGTTGTGCGCCCGCTGTTCGGCCACCGTCACCTCCCAGCGCGGCGCGCGGCCCGCCGGCGGATAGTCGTGGCACATGAACAGGCGCGTGGCGGGCGGCAGGTCGAGCAGCCTGCGCACCGACCGGTACAGCGTGGCCGCGCAGCCGCCGGGGAAGTCGCACCGCGCCGATCCCACGTCGGGCATGAACATGGTGTCGCCCACGAACACGGCATCGCCGATCCGGTACGCCAGGTCGGCCGGCGTGTGGCCCGGCACGTGCAGCGCGTGCGCCTGCAGCGGACCGATGGCAAACACTTCGTCGGGCGCGAACAGGTGATCGAACTCGCGCTGCACGCCCGGCGCGCGCGGATACACGCGCGCAAAGGCCTTTTGCACGTCGGCGATATGGCTGCCGATGGCGATCTTCCCGCCCAGCGCCTGTTTCAGGTACGGGGCGGCGGACAGGTGGTCGGCATGCG
Organism: Duganella sp.; assembly: GCA_040508835.1. Taxonomy (GTDB): domain Bacteria; phylum Pseudomonadota; class Gammaproteobacteria; order Burkholderiales; family Burkholderiaceae_D; genus Rugamonas. The sequence continues at coordinate 5,698 of JBEVMD010000036.1, forward strand.
CGTGCGTTTCGAGCAGCCACACGGTGGCAAGCCGGTGTGCCCGCACGAACGCGATCACCTGGTCGGCGCCGGCCGTGGACGTGCGCCCGGACTTGGGTTCGTAATCGAGGACCGAATCGATGATGGCGCAGTCGCCGCCATCCTCGGCATACACCACGTAGGTAACGGTGCCGGTGGCCTTGTCGTAGAACGCTTGGATCTGTGGAGTCATGGCGGTCATTATAATAAAAATCGCTATCGGCCGGAAAAATGGCAGGTGCTGCGCCCTGCCAAATGGCCGGGCCGGAGCCACCCGTGCGCGGGACGGGCGTTCTTCATGATAGTCTGCTCGCACAACAAAGGAGCCAGTCATGGACAAGATTCATTACAAGGGCTGGGAAATCGTTCCCACCGTCCTGCCAACGAGCGACAACCAATTCACGGCCAGCTGCGACATCGAGCGCGCCGGGGCCGACGGCATCGAGGTATTCGAAGGCGCCACCATGCAGTTCGTGCGCGACACCGAAGACGATGCGATCACCGCCGCCTGCGAGGAAGCGATCCGCCAGATCGACAACATCATCGCCAACCCGCTGGTGCGGCTGGCCTGACGCCCGTTCGTCGGTCATGCGGCCTGTGTTACCATAGCCGCATGACCGATTTGCTCCGATCCCTTGTCGTGTGGTTGATGCTGCTGGCGCTGCCGTACCAGGGATATGCTGCGGCCGCGATGATGGCGTGCGCGCCCGCGCCGCCGGCGGCCTCGCACATCGTCATGCCCACGATGCACGCTATGCACGCCATGCACGACCTGCAGTCTTTGCACGGTAGCGCTGGTCTATCACGGGGCACCCACGACCATGCAGCCATGCTGGCCGCCACGGCGCAGGACCACCCGGACGGATCGTCGGCGCATGCCGGCCACGCGCATGGCAGCGTCAAATGCGGCGGCGCCGCGTGCTGCCTTGCCGGCGCACCGCTGCTGTCCGACCTGGCCGTCATGCCGGTGCTGCCCGCCATCGGCGCCCCGATCGCCTTCTATGCCGAATTTCTTCCTGCGGTCGACCTGGCCCACCCCGAACGTCCCCCTCAAGCCCATTTCGCCTGACCCCGCCACAGCTCCGTCCAGGGGCTGTGCGCATCGCATCATCCTGACGATTCAAACAATTGATATTGAGGTGTAAGACATGACTTGTCTGCATAAACTCGCCGGCACGGCCACGGGCGTGGGTCTCGTGCTGCTGCTGGGCGGCTGCGCATCGCTGTCGGGCGATGGCGGTTTCGCCGCCGCCGCCCGCATCAGCGAACAGCGCACGGGCGCACCGGCCAGCGTGGCCGGCCGGCTGCCGCGCAATGACGACGATGCCCGCGCGCTCGGCGCCGCCATCGACCGCAAACTGGCGCAGCCGCTGGGCGTGGACGATGCCGTCCACATCGCGCTGCTCAACAACCGCGGCCTGCAAGCGACCTATTGGTCGCTGGGGATCGCCGAGGCGGACCTGGTGCAGGCTGGCCGGCTGCAAAATCCCGTGTTCGATTTCAAGCGCAGCCATGGTGGCGGCCAGCTGGAAATCGAACGCACCCTGACCTTCAACCTGGTTGGCCTGATCACGGCGCCGCTGGCCGGCCGCATCGAAGGCCGCCGCTACGAGCAGACCAAGCTGCTGGTCTCGAACGAGGCGGTACGCGTGGCGCTCGACACCCGGCGCGCCTGGGTGGACGCGGTGGCCGCGTCGCAAAGCGCGCAATATGCGCAGCAGGTGGAAGCGTCGGCCGAGGCCAGCGCCGAACTGGCGCAGCGCATGCGCCAGGCCGGCAACTGGAGCGCCATGGACGTGGCGCGCGAAACGGCCTACCACGCGCAAACGCTGGCGGACGTGAGCGCCGCGCGCAAGGGCGCCGTCGCTGCACGCGAAAAGCTCACCCGCCTGATGGGGCTTGCCGGCGCGCAGACCGCGTATCGGCTGCCTGGCCATCTGCCCTACCTGCCGGCCGCGTTGCAGGACCTGGCGGACCTCGAACAGGTGGCCGTCGACGAACGGCTCGACATCCAGGCCGCCAAACTCGATGTGGCGCGCACGGCCAGCACGCTGGGCCTCACCCGCACCACCCGGTTCATCAATGTGCTCGATCTGGGGCTAGTGGCCAACAACGAAGGCGCGACCAGCACGCGCGGCTACGAGATCTCGGTCGAGATTCCGCTGTTCGACTGGGGCTCCACCCGCGTGGCCCGCGCCGAAGCGACCTATATGCAGGCTGCCGGCATGCTGGCGCAGAGGGTGGTCGACGCCCGCAGCGAAGCGCGCGAAAGCTATGCCGACTACCGCGCGTCGTACGATCTGGCCCGCCACTACCGCGACCAGGTGCTGCCCGCCCGTAAAAAGCTGGCCGACGAGACCCTGCTGCGCTACAACGGCATGCTGGCCAGCCCCTTCGAGCTGCTGCTCGACGCGCGCGAGCAGGCGCAGGCCGTGAGCAGTTATATCGACGCTTTGAAAGACTTCTGGCTCGCCGACGCCGCCTTAGAGGGCGCATTGGGCGGCAAGCCGACCGACAAGGAACACCAGCAATGAACAAGCGCAGACATTTCCTGAACACCGGCGCCACGCTGCTCGGCGCCTCCCTGGTCAGCCGCGCTGGCGCCGCCTCGCTGCCCGAAGCCCCGCTGCAGTCGTCGAGTGCCACCGCCGCCCCGCTGGTGCCGCCCAACGGCCGTCCTTACAATCCGG
>JBEVMD010000449.1:0-4759 GCA_040508835.1 Duganella sp.
TCGATGAGCTCAACCGGAAACGGGTATGCTGCCTTCTGCTTTTTGGGTTTTTTTGTGGTCATTACGTCGGTCATGGAATTTCCTTTCGGTATTATTTCATGACCCCGCTTCACACAAAAAATCTGACAGGCTCGGGCCACCATGAAAAATCAGACCGGTATACCCCGCAAGGCCACGTTTAATAACCTGCTTCTGTAGTGATCAATCCCGCTTATGGTTGATCGCTTGCAGCCCCATCACAGCGCGTGTACGGTTGACCAAAGCGCCTGCACGACGGTAGCCATACGTCGGCAGTGCGGTGATCCCGGCGCGCAATGCGTCGACCAGAATCGCGTCAGCAGGTTGATGTAATGTCTGTACGGTGCGGCCATCGACCCAGCCTGCAGGCCGAACCATTAATTGCGAATCGTGTAAGCGAGCTACACCAATGGCAGAACAAACGGGCTGAGTGGTCGTCCTTGCCTGACAAGGGCGAGCGCGCAATCCACTTTTTTTGCGTGCGAACTCGACGGCCTCCTCGAGAATTTCCGTCGCCATCGTCTTCTTGCCAAGCATGCGTTGCAGTTGAGCGATCTGGGCGCGTGCTGCAGCCGGTTCGCTTGTCGGCACGACCGACTCACCGGCAGTAACGGCCGGCGACGCACCTTCGCGTTTGAGTTTCCGCCAATTGAACAGATGGCTCCCACCCACGCCGTGCTTGCGGGCGACCAACGACACATTCATGCCTGGCTCGTACGTCTCGCGCACCAGCGCCTGCGGCGCTCTTCGCTCACCGTCACCTCTTCGTTGTTTGCTTGTTCCTGATCATCTGCACAGTCCTATTCCTAACCGTAAGCATGACGCATAGGCTGTGTCCGTGATCAGGGGGCTATCTGAATCGCGCGCAGTTTTGCGCACTCGCGGCACAGCTTTCAGATGTCACCCAACAATGTCGTCAACATATCGAAAAACCTAGACGACTGGTCTAATCGCTGTTATAGTGAAGTCCATGAACACGAATACTCCTGCCAGCGATGTCCGCGACACCATTCTTGCCACGGGCCAGCGCCTGATGGCAGGCAAGGGGTACTCGGCGGTGGGGCTGAATGAAATCCTGACTGGCGCCGGTGTGCCCAAGGGCTCCTTTTACCATTATTTTGGTTCCAAGGATGCGTTCGGCGAGGCGCTGCTCGACAATTATTTCGAAGACTACCTGGCCGATATCGACGTGACGCTGGCCCGGCCGGGCCTGAACCACGCCGAGCGTTTGATCAGTTACTTCGAGGTATGGCGGCAAACGCAGTCGTTCTTCGATTGCCAGGGTAAATGCCTGGCGGTCAAGATGGCGGCCGAAGTGGCGGACCTGTCGGAGGCCATGCGGCTGGCCATCAAGCGCGGCACGGCGGGCATCGTCAGCCGCCTGGCTGCTGCCATCGAGGCCGGCGTGGCGGAAGGCTCGCTGGAGGTCGATGCCGACGCCAGTGCCCACGCCATCGCGCAGAGCCTGTACCAGTTATGGCTGGGCGCGAGCGTGATGGTCAAGATCGAACGCGACGTGGCGCCGTTTGCCACGGCCATGGCCACCACGCGCCGGATTTTGCACCTGCCCCCGGCGTAACAGGGCGGTGACCTTGCATTTCCGTTGACATGCATTTTTTTGTACCGGAATCTAGACGACCGGTCTAATATTTTGAAGTTGCACCACAACCTTTGGAGAAACAACATGAAAAAAGTACTGATGGTTCTGACCTCGCACGACACCCTGGGCAATACCGGCCGCAAAACCGGTTTCTGGCTCGAAGAGCTCGCTGCCCCGTACTACACCTTCAAGGACGCCGGTGTGGAGATCGTGCTGGCCTCGCCAGCCGGTGGCCAGCCGCCGCTGGACCCGAAAAGCAATGAGCCGTCGTTCCAGACCGATCTGACGCGCCGCTTCGAAGCCGATGCGGCCGCCAACGCGCAACTGGCTGCCACCGTGCGCCTCGACAGCATCAACCAGGCCGACTTCGACACCGTGTTCTACCCGGGCGGCCACGGCCCGCTGTGGGATCTGGCGGAAGACCGCAACTCCATCGCCCTGATCGAAGCGTTTATCGCCGCCAACAAGCCGGTGGCGCTGGTGTGCCATGCACCGGGCGTGCTGCGTCACGTGAAGGCCGCCGACGGCCAGCCGCTGGTGGCAGGCAAGAAAGTGGCGGGCTTTACCAACACCGAGGAAGAAGGCGTGGGCCTGACCGACGTGGTGCCGTTCCTGGTCGAGGACGAACTGAAAAAACTGGGCGGCGTGTACTCGAAAGGCCCGGACTGGGGGTCGTACGTGGTGCAGGACGGCCTGCTGATCACGGGCCAAAATCCGGGCTCGTCGGAAGCGGCGGCCGCCTTGCTGCTCAAGCAGCTTGCCTGATTTGCCGCGCTGGCGTGCAGCACCTGCGCGCCAGCGCAACCGATTACCGATTACCACCTCATTAGCTATCACAGCGGGAACCAAGATGAACCATAAAGCACTGCTGACGCCCACCACGCTGGGCGACCACACCCTGAAAAACCGCATCGTGCTGCCGCCGCTCACGCGCCAGCGCGCCGCGCAACCGGGCGACGTGCCGACCGCGCTGATGGCAACCTATTACGCCCAGCGCGCCAGCGCCGGATTCATGGTCACGGAAGGCGCGCAGATCGAGCCGCGCGGCCAGGGCTATGCCTGGACCCCCGGCATCTACAGCCCGGAGCAGGTGGCCGGCTGGCGCCAGGTGACGGACGCCGTGCATGCCGCAGGCGGCGTGATTTTCGCGCAGCTGTGGCACGTGGGCCGCGTCTCGCACACGGCGCTGCAACCGCACGGCGACGCGCCGATCGCACCATCGGCCATCCAGGCCCAACAAGTCAAAGCGTTTATCGAAACGGCAGACGGCGCCGGCGCCCTGGTGCCGCCCTCCGCGCCGCGCGCCTTGAGCGCGGACGACATCGCCGAGGTGGTGGCGCTGTATGCGCAAGCGGCGCAAAATGCGCTCGACGCCGGCTTCGATGGCGTCGAAATCCACGCCGCCAACGGCTACCTGGTGAACCAGTTCATTTCGCAGCACGCCAATGTGCGCACCGATGGCTATGGCGGCTCGCTGCCGAACCGGCTGCGCTTCCTGCGCGAAGTGGTGCAGGCCGTGGCGGCCGTCGTGGGACCGCAGCGCATGGGCGTGCGCTTCGCGCCGCTGTTCAGCGGCACCGACCAGGACCGGGTGTACATCGGCCTGGTGGAAGACGACCCGCATGCCACTTACATCGAGGCGATCAAGATTTTACAGGACGCCGGCGTGGGCTATCTGTCCATTGCCGAGGCAGACTGGGACAACGCGCCCGACCTGCCCGAGGACTTCCGGCGCGACGTGCGCGCCACCTTTACGGGCCGCATCCTGTACGCCGGCCGTTACACGGCCGAGCGCGGCGCCCGGTTGGTCGAGGCCGGCCTGGCTGACCTGATCGGCTTTGGCCGCCCGTTCATCGCCAACCCCGACCTGCCGGCGCGCATTGCCAACGGCTGGCCGCTCAATCCGACCGACCCTGCCACCATGTATGGCGGCGCCGAAGCAGGCTACACCGATTACCCCGCGTATGCGGACCAACCCATTTCAGCAAAGGAAGCAGCATGAACAACAATATCGCAGACAAGGTCGTGTTAATCACCGGCGGCAGCACCGGCATCGGCGCCGAAGTGGCGCGCCTGCTGGCCAGCCGCGGCGCCAAGGTGGCGATCGCCGCGCGCCGCAAGGACAAGCTCGACGAAGTGGTGGCAGCGATTGCCGCTGCCGGCGGCACGGCCAGCGCGTATCAGATGGACGTCACCGACAAGCGCCAGGTGGAAGCCGTGGTGGCTGCCACCGTGGCCGACTTCGGCCGGATCGACGTGCTGATCAATAATGCCGGACTGATGCCGATCCGCCCCATGTCGGAAGTCAATACCGACGAATGGGATGCGATGATCGATGTGAATCTGAAAGGCACGCTGTACGGCATTGCCGCCGCGCTGCCGCGCTTTATCGCCCAGGAAAGCGGCCACATCATCAACCTCAGTTCGGTGGCGGGCGTCAAAGTGTTTGCGCCGGGCGGCACCGTGTATTCGGGGACCAAATTTGCCGTGTCGGCCATCTCGGAGGGATTGCGCCAGGAAGTGGGCGACAAGATCCGCGTGACGTCCATCGCGCCGGGCGCTGTCGAGAGCGACCTGAAACACAGCACGTCCGGCACGGCCACGGAGACCGTGCTCGATTTCTACAAGCAGGCCATTCCGGCCGCCTCGGTGGCGCGCGCGATTGCGTTTGCCATCGAGCAGCCGGGCGACGTGGACATCAACGAAATCGTGATTCGCCCGACCACCCAGGTGTTCTGATGCAGTCCACCTTCCTGTCTTTCTTCATTGCAGGAGCGTGACGTCCAGCGCTAGCGTCCCAGCGCCATCACCTTGCTCCACGCGGCCACGAAATCGCTGACGAATTGCTCGCCGCCGTCGGCGCTGCCGTACACCTCGGCAATCGCACGCAGGTGGGCATTGGACCCGAACACCAGGTCCACCCGGCTGGCGCGCCACCTGACGGCGCCCGTCTGGCGGTCGCGGCCTTCGAACGCCTCGGGGTAGGCGTCGTCCTGACCGGCCACGGCCGTCCATACCGTGCCCATGTCGAGCAGGTTGACGAAGAAGTCGTTGCTCGGCGTGCCGCGGCGGCTGGTGAAGACACCGGTGTCCGACGACGGGCTGTTGGCGCCCAGCACGCGCAGGCCGCCGACCAGCGCG
>JBEVMD010000458.1:0-21533 GCA_040508835.1 Duganella sp.
GGCGCACCATCGAGCATGATGGTGCCGCCGTCCGGGCGCAGCAGGCCGCAGATCATGCCCACCGTCGTCGACTTGCCAGCGCCGTTAGGACCGATCAGCCCCACCGTCTGCCCCTGCCGCACCCGGAACGACACCCCGTCCACAGCCTTGCGGGCCCCATACGATTTACTGACGCCGTCCACCTGCAGCAATACCGCACCCATGATGATCCTTGCCATTTAGATAGCAAACGAGCATAGCGTTTTGCTATCTAATCAGCAAGTTACAATTTAGCAATCCAACCTTTTTCCCCAACATACAACAGTCGTTTCGTGGCGCCTCGCAAACCGTAGCGATAGCCCGCAACACATCAGGTTTGCGAGCGCCCCACCACCAAAGTCACGGGGTGCCTCGAAAACCGTAGCGAGCGGCGTGCTATCGTCTCGAGTAGCGCAAGCGTACGAAAGTACGCTGAGCAACGCAGAGGCGATAGCGCGTCGCGCAGTAGGTTTGCGAGCGCCCCATCACAAAGCGTAGCGGACGACGTTATCACTCCATTCGAAAGCCGAAAGCTCCAGCTCCACCAGTTCGTCCGAGCTCATGGCCAGCGCCCGCAGGGTGGGCACGATCTGGTGGTCGAGTTCTTCGATGCGTTCCAGCGATTCGGCCAGTTTCAGCAGCTCGCCGTAAAAGCCGCTGCGGTCGAGCAAGGCGGCGGCCACCGTGTCCACCACGGGGATCTGGCCCAGGATTTCGTGCATGGGCATGCCGAACAGCGTGTCCATCAGCGACATGATGCCCACCGTGAACGCCACATCGGCCGCGTGACGCTCGCTGGGCAGCAGCTTGGTGGCCAGCAGTTCGAGCAGGCGGCCGCGCGTGGTGGCCAGCATCAGCAGCGGCGTCATGCTGTGGCCGCGCTTGCTCGGTTCGGCGTACAGCATGATCTGCAGCCAGCGCTGAAGCTGGCGCCGGCCCAGCATGGTCAACGCCTGGCCCAGCGAATCGATGCGCTGGCGGGCGCCCACGGCCGGCGTGTTTACCAGGCGCAGCAGGTTAAGCGCCAGCGACACGTCGCGCTTGATGGCTTTTTCGATGTCGGGATTGTCGGCGTCGGACGTGACCAGCGTCATCAGCTCCATCACCGCCAGTTGCGAAGGCGACAGTTTTTTGCCGCTCATGATCACGGGCCGCGAAAAATAATAGCCCTGGAAATAATCGAAGCCGAGGTCCTGCGCCTGCTTGAATTCCTCGCGCGTTTCCACTTTCTCGGCCACCAGTTTCTTGCGTTCCTGATGGAAGCGCGGCGCCAGCAGCATCAGCGTGGACAGCGGCGTATGGTGCAGGTCCATCTTGATGAAATGCACCAGCGGCAGCAGCGCCTGGACGGCGGTCTCGTCGCTCAGGTCGCCATGCAGGGCAAAGCGGAAGCCGAGTGCGGCGAGCTCCTGCATGCGGGCGTGCAGCGCGGGCGTGAGCGCCAGGCTGGCGGCCACTTCCAGCACCACGCGCTCGCGGGGCAGGAAGGAAAACATATCGGTCATCAGGACATCGGCATCGACGTTGACAAAGCCCAGCGCGTCGCCGATGGTGCGCTCCATGCCCAGCTGCGAGGCATGGGCGATCACTGCGGCCGTGGCCGACAGTTCGTCGGTGACCAGCGCCGGACCCACCGGCTCGTTCCGGAAAAGCAACTCGTAGCCGAACAGGGTCTGGTTACGGTCCAGGATAGGCTGGCGCCCCAGATAGAATTCGCGCACGCGCAGAGTGCGCGCGCCGTCGCTGGCGGAGAGATCGATCATGTGGTCATTCGTGGTAGGCAGTCTGCCTGCCATTTTGACAGCAATGCCCGGGCGTGTCGCGCCAGATTTGCCACTGCGCTAGTTTTGTTGCGGCGCACCGTCAATAAACAGCATCAGCTCGCCTGGTGCGAACGCGGTCCAGCGCTCGTTGGTGGTCAGCGGTTCGGTGACGATGACGGCCACGCGATCGTCGGGCGTGGTGACCTGGGAGAAATCGACGCTCACGTCCTCGTCGGACAGCATGGCCGTGTCGAACGGGTGCTGGCGCACCAGGTAGAACAAGCGCGTGGAACAATGCGCGAACAGCTCGCCGCCGGACGACAGCAGCATATTAAAGGTGCCGTGAGCGGCAATCTCCTGCACCAGCGCGCCCAGCGCGGCGCGCAATGGGTCGCGCGCCGGGCGCTGCTCGCCGAAGCGCGCGCGCAACTGTTGCAGGATGTAGCAAAACGCCCGCTCGCTGTCGGTCGTACCCACCGGGCGGAACGCACCGTTGAGCAGGGGATTGAATTCCTTGAGGTCGCCGTTATGGGCAAATACCCAGTATTGGCCCCATAGCTCGCGCACGAACGGGTGACAGTTCTCGAGCGCCACCTGGCCCTGGGTGGCCTTGCGGATATGGGCGATGACGTTGGTGGACTTGATCGGATAACGCTTGATCAGTTCGGCGATGGGCGAGGCGATGGCAGCCTGGTGGTCGACGAAATGGCGCACCCCGGCGCCTTCGAAAAACGCGATGCCCCAGCCGTCGTGGTGGTGATCGGTACGGCCGCCGCGCATGGCGAAGCCGGTAAAGCTGAACACAATGTCGGTGGGCACATTGCAGTTCATACCCAGAAGTTGGCACATGGTTATCTCTCGTTAAGTGGCGTGCGCATCGTAACCGAAACGGGCGATGCGCACTATCCAGCCGGAGCGATGTGCCGTGTGACGACTCAGTGCAACCGTATCAGTGCAATAACACCGGCTGACTCATGAGCTCATCGTAACTGCCCAAAAATTCGTCGATTTCAGCCATGGTGGGCTCGTTGGCGATCAGCTCGTTGACGTCGCGACGGAAATTCTGCGCCAGCACGCCATTGATGAAGATCTCGCGCTTGCCGCCTTTGTCGACGATTTCATAGCCGCCAAAGCGCAAAGCGTCCAGAGTGCGGTCGGCGCCGAATTCGACAACGCTGTACTGCTCGCTGTTATAGATGAGATTCATAATGCTTCCTTTCTCCAGGGGCCTGCTTGGTTTTACCTTCAGACTCAGAAATGGGGCTGAAAGCGGACGATTCAAGGCTTGCTATTAAGTACACACTGTGACTGGTACTGCTAGCAAAGGTCAGGCTGCAATGTACGCTGCAAATCAGGCTGCGATATCGGATTGCAAGTCCAGCAGGGCATCGTATGGCGCGCTGGACAGCCAGGCGCGCAGCTGTTCAAGGTGCTCGGCCGAAGCCAGGCTGATGTAGAGCTGGGCGGGAGGACGGCGCAGCACACGATTCAATGTTACCCGCAAAACGAGATTGCCGCTGCAATGAAGGCAGCCGGGAGCGATGCGGATAACATTGGCGAGAAATTGTTGGTGGGGATCGACGCCAGGATCGGCGTCGGCGTCGTCGAAGACGAGGGCCGATCCGCCATCGGACAAGCCCTCCAGGATGATGGCGCTGGGCACTCCCTTTTGCAGGAGGCCGGCAATGGCCGTTTCGCGCGCGCCAGCGCGAGGGCCCGTGACCAGCCACGTGGGCACCGGCGCCCGGGGGGCGGCGGCGGCCTGGTCGTCAGTCACGGGCTGAGGCGGCCTTTTTTGCCAGTTTGCCCGGTTCCACGCCCAATTGCTTGAGCTTGCGATACAGGTGGGTACGCTCGAGACCGGTTTTCTCGGCCACGCGCGTCATGCTGCCGCCTTCACGGCCCAGGTGATGCTCGAAGTACATCCGTTCGAACGCGTCGCGCGCCTCGCGCAGGGGCAGGTCGAACGACAGGCTGAACGAGTGGTTGTCGGCGCCGGCAACCGTCGCCCCGCCGCGCACGGCAATGGCCGCCGACGGATTCGGTGCGCTGAAGGCCGCGCCCGGCGCCTCCTCCGGTTGCGCAGTCACCACGGGCCGCGGCGCCAGCGCCGGCGCGCGCACGGTTTCCTGGGCGCGCGTGAGGCCCGCCTGCACCGCCTTGAGCAGCTTTTGCAGCGCGATCGGTTTTTCCAGGAAATTGAGCGCGCCGATGCGGGTGGCTTCAACCGCCGTATCGATGGTGGCATGGCCCGACATCATGATGACCGGCATGGTCAACAGACCATCGCGCTGCCATTCCTTGAGCAGGGTCACGCCGTCGGTATCGGGCATCCAGATGTCGAGCAACACCAGGTCGGGAGCGCCGGCGGCACGCGCCTCGCGTGCCTGCTGGGCGTTTTCGGCCAGTTGTATCGCATGTCCTTCGTCGCTGAGGATTTCCGAGAGCAACTCGCGGATGCCCATCTCATCGTCCACTACCAGTATGTTTGCCATCTTCCCTCACCTTCTACATTTCGCCGTCAATGCGGCAATCAATTTTTTTTGCTTCCCGAGCTTAAAGATTTTGCATCGTTGGCGCTAACTTTAACAGCAAAATCATTATGGACGCGCCACTTCTTTCAGCGTGATTCTGGATATCGATCCGGCCGCCGTGTTCGTCGATGATTTTCTTGACCATCGCCAGTCCCAGGCCGGTGCCGCGCGCCTTCGAGGTCACGTACGGCTCGAACGCGCGGGCCAGGATCTTGGGCGCGAAACCGGGACCATTGTCGCTGATTGCCAGCCGCACCGCCATGCGCTCGCCCCCGTCCGCGCCCCGATAATGAATAACTTCGGTGACCACGTCAATGCGCGGCGCCGGCGCGCCGGGCGGCAGTTCCGCCATCGCATCCTGGGCGTTCTGCAGCAGATTATGGATCACTTGCCGCAACTGCGTTTCGTCGCCCATCACGGGCGGCAGGTCGGCCGCCAGTTGCGGATGGATGATGTCGTCCACCTCGCCGCTCAGGTACAGGTGCAGGATTTCGCCCACCAGCGCGTTCAGGTCCAGCGGATGCAGCACGGCCGGCGGCGTGCGGGCATAGTCGCGGAAGTCGTCGACCATGCGCTTCATGGCCGCCACCTGGTTGACGATGGTGGCCGTGCTCTTGTTCAGCAGTTCGATGTCGGTCGGCTGCAGCTTGCTTTCCAGCTTCATCTGCAGGCGTTCGGCCGACAGCTGGATCGGCGTCAGCGGATTTTTAATCTCGTGCGCCAGGCGGCGCGCCACTTCGCCCCAGGCAATCGAGCGCTGGGCGGAAATCACGTCCGAGATATCGTCGAACACCACCAGGTAGCCGCTGCCGCCCTCGATCGGCAGGCGCGAGCCGCGCGTGAGCAGGGTCAGGTCGTGGTCGTCCAGGCTGGCCGAACGGCGCGGCACTTCGATCTGGCGCTGCCAGTGCAGGCGCTGGACGTTGCGCCCGGCCGCCGACTGCGCGCTCTGGGCGGCAAACGCGGCCACGATGGCGGCCCCGAACTCCAGCATGCCGTCCACCTCGTCGAGCTTGCGTCCGATCATGGTCATGCCGGGCAGCTGCAGGATGCGCTCGACCGAATCGTTAAAACTGATCAAATGGAAATCCTGGTCCAGCACCATCACCCCGGCCGACATATTGGCCAGCACCGATTCCAGGTGAGCCTTGGCGTTTTGCAGCGCGGTGCGGTTGCGTTCGACAGCGCTGCGGGCGTCCGACAGCTGCCGCGTCATGGTGTTGAACGACTGCGTCAATGTGCCCAGTTCGTCCGACGTGGCCACGATGGGACGCGGCGACAGGTCGCCCTCGGCCACCGCGCGCGTGCCCTCGGCCAGCAGCAGCAGCGGCTGGGCCAGGTCGCGCGCGATCAGGAAGGCGCTGGCAATGGCGCCAAACACGGCCAGCAGCAGCGTCAGCGTCAGCGTGACGATGTACATCTTGCGCAGGCCCACGCGCGCGACAAACCGTTCCTTGTAGTTGGAGTACGCGCTGCGGATGGTTTCGCCATTGGCGGCCAGCTGCGCGGGCGCCAGCTGGATCAGCTGCAGGTAGCGCGGGGCCAGGTGGAAACCGTTGGGACGCACGGTGTCAGGAATGGCCATCACCACGCGCAGGCGCAGCTGGTTGGCGGGGTCTTGCGGACCCAGCGCCGGCGCGGGCGGGGCGTCGATCAGGTTGCTGCGCAGCTCGTTGCCGCCTTCGGGCGCGCCGTAGGCCACGTCGCTCTTGGCCTTGGCCATCATTTCGCGGGTGGGCAGGTCGGCGCTGAGGTTGCCGCCGCGGTTGGCGCGGGCGCTGATGATCAGGCCGCCCTCGGCATCGACAATGATGGCGTTCTGCATGCCGGGCTGGTTCTTGACCAGCTCGGCCAGCATCTGGCGCTCGGTGCCGTCGACGTCCTGCGCCAGGCGCTCGGTGGTGCGGGCGGCGGTGACCGTCAGCTCGCCCAGCGCCGAGTCGAGTCCGGCACGGCTGAGGTTAATGCCCGCTTCCAGCGCGTCTTCCACGGGCACGTTGAACCACGAGTCGATCGAGTGCGAGACGAATTGCACCGAGACCAGGAAGATCACCAGCCCCGGCAGCACGCCAATGGCGGCAAACAGCAGCACCAGGCGCGCCATCAGGCGCGAGCCGAACTTGCCGTCCTTGTAACGCGCATACAGGCGGAACAGCGACACGGCCACCAGCAGCAGCAGCGCCACGGCCACGGCCGCGTTCAGGCCCAGCAGCCAGGCATAGTAACGGTCGAAGAAGCCGGAGTTGTCGGACGCGGATGCCAGCAGGAACAGCAGGATGCTGACGAAGGCGCCGCCGACGACTGCAAAATACCGCAGCAACCTGGTCACTTATTCAGCCCCGTCAAGGAAGGATTTTTTGTCGGATGCCAGGCGCCATGGTTCAGCCACTTATTCAGCCCTGTACAGGAAGGATTTTTTGTCCGAGGCCAGGCGCCATTCATTGTTGTTGAGGGCGTTGATCTGGATCGGCTTGGGCAGGTAGTTCGGGTCCAGGCCCATCGACAGCTTGACGGTATAGGTCTCGCCTACCTTGAGCGCGCCGCGCGGCGCCACGATCCAGCGGTTGGGGCGGCGGATCTGGAACAGGGCGTCGTCGAGCGACGAAAAACTCTGGGCCACGCTGCCGGTAATGCCCACCGTGTACTGGCGCGTGAGCACATTGAACCAGATCTTGGCGGTCTGGCGCGCGACAATGGCTTTTTCGTCGAACCAGTACCAGCGCGGACGCGTAAATTCGATAGTGGTGGTGAAATACAGGGGCACGCCATACTGCAGCGCGTCTTCGAGCCCGTGATTGAGGTCGAAGCCGTAGGTGGCCGACAGCCGGTAGCCGTCCTCGGTCGCTTCCACGAACGCGCGCTTGATCTCCACGCCGTCGGCAGCGCGTGCCGCCTGCGGCATGGCGCAGGCTATCAACAGCAGCAAGGGGCCGATCAACAGGCGCAAAAATCGATGGGTCACGGTGCTCAACAGGTGCGGGGTGGCTAAATTTGGGGCAAAACGGTCACGCATTTTTCTGGAAAAGCGCGTAGAACAAACCATCGTGATCCTGCCCGGAGCCGCCGGCGGGGAGCAATTGGCCAGGCGCGTCGAGTCGCACGGCCCCATTGCGTACTGCAAATGCGGCCGCCTGCGCCTCGGATTCCTGCGGCCACAAGGAACATGTCACGAACAGCAATTTACCACCGGGGGCAAGCATCTGCCAAAGATTGTCGACGATTTTGGCGGAAAGTGTTGCAAGTTGGATCGTATCGCCCTTGCGGCGCAACCAGCGGATATCGGGATGGCGGCGCACGATGCCCGACGCCGTGCACGGCACATCGGCCAGGATGCGGTCGAACGGCTGGCCATCCCACCAGTCGGTGGCCTCGGCGGCGGCCGCCTTCAGTTCGGCGGTCAGTTGCAGGCGTTCCAGGTTCTCGCCCACGCGCGCCAGGCGCTTGGGGTCCGCGTCCAGCGCGGTGACCTGGGCGTCGGCCAGTTCCAGGATGTGGCAGGTCTTGCCGCCGGGCGCCGCGCACGCGTCGAGCACGCGCATGCCGTCGGCCACGTCCAGCAGCGGCGCGGCCAGCTGGGCGCCCGCGTCCTGCACGGAGACCACGCCGTCGGCAAAACCGGGGATCAGGCCCACGGCCACCGGTTTGACCAGGCGCACCGCGTACGGGCCGATGCGGGTGGCGGCCATGCCGGCCGCTTCCAGGGTGGCCAGGTAATCTTCCACCGTGCTCTTGCGGATGTTGACGCGCAGCGTGAGCGGCGGCGCCGTGTTGCCGGTCGTGAGCACGCCCTGCCAGTCCTGCGGCCAGGCCGCGCGCACGGCGTCGATCCACCATTGCGGGTAGTTCCAGCGCGCCAGCGGCTGCAGCGAGGCAGTGTCGAGCAGGTTCTGGCGCTCGCGCAGGAAGCGGCGCAGCACGGCGTTGACCATGCCCTTGGCACGGGCGGTGTCCGGGTGCGCTTCGGCGGCCGTCACGGTCTGGTCCACCACGGTGAATTCTTCGTACGGCGCGGTCTCGTCGGGGGCGTTGATCAGCGCCAGCGCGCATGCCAGCAAGGCGGCCACCAGCGGCTCGGGCGCCTTGGGCGCCATCAGGCCCACCAGCGTTTCGCTCTGGCCCAGCTGGCGCATGCAGCGGTAGCTGATGTCCTGCATCGCGCCGCGCGCCTGCGGCGACGCGTCCGGGCCCAGGCGGGCCCAGACCTGGGCCAGCGCCTGCGGCAGGTTGGTGCCGGTGCGTACCAGCGCCACGGCCTGGGCCGCGCCGATCAGGCTGTACGCGAGCGAATCGGCTTTCAGGCCCGTCTGGAATCCGGTCTGCACGGCAGGCTTGAACGCGCGCGCATGGCTGGCGCGCAGCGCGGGTGCCGCTGCCTTGTCGTTAGGCTTGGCGGCGGGCTTGAGGGAGAGTGTCGGTCGCTGCTTGTTCATATGCTAATTCCAGATGGCGGCCGGCAGCCGTGAGCGCGCAGTATACAGCAGCGTTTATCGCCAGGCGAAGCTGCAGAGTGTAAATCTCGTTTCAGAGACCGACGCGCGGTGACCGGGCCCGGGCAAACCAGTATAATATTTGCAGTTTGGCCGGTCCTGTCGTACCGGCCGATTCGCATTTTGATGATTATTTAGCGCGGCCCCGCCGCCACCCCTGCTCATGCTCGCCCAACAAAAACAAGATATCACCGCCCTGTTCCAGGCCGCCCTCGCCCCCATCCTCGCTGGCACTGAAGTGAATGCCAACGTGGTGCTCGAGCGTCCGCGCGATCCGTCGCACGGCGACGTCGCCTGCAACATCGCCATGCAACTGGCCAAGCAGCTCAAGATGAATCCGCGCGAACTGGCCACGCGCCTGGTCGATGCGCTCAAGGCAGATCCTGCCGCCGCCGGCCTGGTGGAGTCGGTCGATATCGCCGGTCCCGGCTTCATCAATCTGCGCGTCACTGCAGCCGCCAAGCAGGCAGTGGTCAAGGCCGTGCTGGCGCAAGGCGCATCGTACGGTAACAGCACGGCCGGCGCCGGCCAGCGCGTGATCATCGAATTCGTGTCCGCCAACCCGACCGGTCCGCTGCACGTGGGCCACGGCCGCCAGGCCGCGCTGGGCGACGCCCTGTCGTCGCTGTTCGGCGCCCAGGGTTACGACGTCACCCGCGAGTTCTATTACAATGACGCCGGCGTGCAGATCCAGACCCTGGCCAACTCGGTGCAGGCGCGCCTGCGCGGCCACCAGCCGGGCGATGCGGCCTGGCCCGAGTCGGCCTACAACGGCGACTACATCGCCGACATCGCCGAGGATTTCAAGGCCAAAAAAACCGTGTCGGCGTCGGACGGCGCACCGGCCACCGCCTCGGGCGACATCGACGACATCGAATCGATCCGCGCGTTTGCCGTCACGTACCTGCGCAACGAGCAGGATATCGACCTGCAGGCGTTCGGCGTCAAGTTCGACAATTACTACCTCGAATCGTCGCTGTACAAGGACGGCAAGGTCGATGCGGCCGTCGACATGCTCAACAAGTCGGGCAAGACCTACGAGGAAGAAGGCGCGCTGTGGCTGCGCACCGAGGACTACGGCGACGACAAGAACCGCGTGATGCGCAAGACCGACGGCACCTATACCTACTTCGTCCCCGACGTCGCGTACCACATCGTCAAGTTCCAGCGCGGTTACAGCCAGGCCATCAACATCCAGGGTTCCGACCACCACGGCACCATCGCCCGCGTGCGCGCCGGCCTGCAGGCCGTTGGCCTGGGCATTCCGCAGGGCTTCCCCGACTACGTGCTGCACAAGATGGTCACCGTCATGAAGGGCGGCGAGGAAGTCAAGATCTCCAAGCGCGCCGGCTCGTACGTCACCGTGCGCGACCTGATCGAATGGTCGGGCGGCGGCGACATCACTAAGGGTCGCGACGCCGTGCGCTTCTTCCTCATTTCGCGCAAGGCCGACACCGAATTCGTGTTCGACGTGGACGTCGCGCTGAAAACCTCGGATGAAAACCCGGTGTATTACGTGCAGTACGCCCATGCGCGCATCTGCCGCATGCTGGAACAGTGGACCGGCGACGAAGCATCGCTGGGCGACGTGGACCTGTCGCCCTTGACGGCGCCCACCGAGGCGGCGCTGCTGGCCACCCTGGCCGCGTACCCGGAAACGCTGGCGCGCGCGCAGGCGGAACTGGGCCCGCACCAGATCGCGTTCTACCTGCGCGACCTGGCGGCCAACCTGCACAGCTTTTACTTTGCCGAGCGCGTGCTGGTCGACGACGCAGCGCTCAAGGCGGCCCGCATCGCGCTCATGGTCGCCACGCGCCAGGTGCTGCGCAACGGCCTGGCGCTGATCGGCGTCTCCGCTCCCAACAAAATGTAACCGAGGACTCCCCGCACAATGAATTTCCGCACTCCGAGCATGACTTCGCGCCAGCAAGGCAATACCTTCATCGGCATCGTGATCGGCCTGGTCATCGGCCTGGCCGTGGCCGTGGTGGTGGCGCTGGTGATCAACAAGGGCGCCTCGCCGTTCACCGACAAGGGACGCACCGGCAAGTCGGCGGAAACCACTGCGGGACAGGCCGCCGATCCGAACAAACCGATGTACGGCAACAAGGAAGCGGCGCGCGCCGCCGCCAAGGATCTGTCGCGCGAGCCGGCGCCGGCCGCTCCCGCACCGGCGCCAGCCCCTGCCCCGGCGGCCGATCCGCTGCAGGCGGTAGTCGACCGGATCCAGGGCACGTCGTCCACCTCGTCCACCTCCTCTACGTCGGCCGAGAAATCGAAGCAGCCGTCCGCCGCCAATGTCACGCCGACGCCGACGGGCAAGGCGCCTGCGGCAGGCGGCGGCAACACCGGCAGCACGGGAACAGCTGCGGCTGCGGCTGCGGCAGCGGGCGACGAGAAATACATCTACTATCTGCAAGCGGGCGCGTTCCGCGAAGTGGCCGATGCCGAGAGCGCGCGCGGCAAGCTGGCGCTGCTGGGCTTTGAGGCCACGCTGTCGGACCGCACCACCGATACCGGGGTGCTGCACCGCGTGCGTATCGGCCCGTTCCATCAGGTCGAGGCGATGAACAAGGTGCGCGGTAAATTGTCCGAAAACGGCATCGACGTTGCAGTCGTCCGGAATCAAAAGTAATTTAAAAGGAAATGAAGATGCGAGTTCTGAAATCCGCAGTAAGGTACGCAATGAGCGCCATGTTGATGAGCGCTGTGGTCCTGTCGGCATCCGCCTCCCCTGCCGACCCGAAAAACGGCGTCGAGTACCGCACGCTGGCCACGCCGCAGCAGGCCGACGCCAAGAAGGTGGAAGTGATCGAATTCTTCGACTACGCCTGCCCGCACTGCTACGCGCTCGACCCGTCGCTGGCCGCCTGGGTGAAAAAACAGGGTAACGCCATCATCTTCAAGCGCGTGCACATTTCGCGCACGGGCACCGACCTGCCGCAGCAAAAATTGTTCTACACGCTCGAAGCCATGGGCCTGATGAACGACGCCATGAACACCAAGATCTTCACCGAGATGCACGTCAACCGCAACCGCATGAACCGCGACGAAATGGCTTTCGATTTCGTCGCCAAGCAGGGCATCGACCGCCAGAAGTTCGTCGACGTCTACCGCGGCTTCGGCGTGCAGGGCCACGTGCGCAAGGCGACCTCGATGATGGAAGCCTACGGCGTCGATTCGTGGCCGATGTTCGCCATCGACGGCAAGTACGTGACCTCGCCGGCCATGTCCGACGAAGGCTCGAAAACGGCCACCACGGAAGGCCAGCTGCACACGCAAGGCTTCCAGGTGATGGACGTGCTGGTCGCCAAGGCGAAAGCGGACAAGAAGTAAATGCTGCAACTTGCCGCGCTGACGTGGAGGCGCCATGCCGCCTGATGTGACCCACCAGCGCGTCTTCATCACCGGCGCCTCCAGCGGCATCGGCGCCGCGCTGGCCACGCAGTATGCGCGGCAAGGCGCCACCCTGGGCCTGCTGGCCCGGCGCGGCGAAACGCTGGCAAGCCTGATTGCCACCCTGCCCCGGTCGGAACGGCACCGCGCCTACGCGGTCGATGTCCGCGATCACGCGGCCATTGCCGCTGCCGCGCAGGATTTTATCGCACATGCCGGCGGCATCGACGTGGTGATCGCCAATGCCGGCATCTCGGTGGGCACGCTCACCGAATACGCCGACGATTTGCCGGTGTTCGAAGACATCGTCGCCACCAACCTGATCGCCACCGCCGCCACGTTCGCGCCGTTCATCGCCACCATGAAGGCGCAGCGCGCGCCGGCGCGGCTGGTGGGCATCGGCAGCGTGGCCGGCATTCGCGGGTTGCCCGGCGCGGAGGCGTACAGCGCATCCAAGGCGGCAGTGATCAGCTACTGCGAATCGCTGCGCCTGGAGCTCAAACCTTATGGCATCAAGGTCGTCACGCTGTGCCCCGGCTATATCGACACGCCGATGACGCGGGTGAATCCGTACCCGATGCCGTTCCTGATGGCGCCCGACAGATTCGCCGCGCGCGCCGCCCGCGTGATTGCCGCCGGCGGCAGCTACGCCGTGATTCCCTGGCAGATGGGCGTGGTGGCCAAGGTGCTGCGCCTGCTGCCCAATACCGTGTATGACTTCGCCTTCGGCAAGGCGCCGCACAAACCCCGTAAAAAATCCCCATGACCGCACTATGACCGCATTATGACCGCACTATGACCGCACCTTCGAACCTGCTCTCCGGCGCCGCCATTGCCGCGCTGTGCGCCGCCAGCGCCAGCCATGTGACCATCGAAGCGGTGGCCGAAACCGGCTCCACCAACGCCGACCTGCTCGCGCGGCTCGATGCGCTGTCAGGCCCGGTGCTGCGCGTGGCCGACAACCAGACCGCCGGGCGCGGGCGCGCGGGCCGCAGCTGGCTGTCCGAACCTGGCGCCGCGCTGATGTTTTCGCTGGCCTGGCCGTTCAAGGGGCCGCTGCACCGCATGAGCGGGCTGCCGATGGCCGTTGGCGTGGCGCTGGCTGAAACCATTTCCTTCCTGGGCGTGCCGGTGCAGATCAAGTGGCCCAACGACCTGCTGCGCGATGGCGACAAGCTGGCCGGCATCCTGGTCGAAACCCAGGCCGCCGATGGTTCGCTCTGGGCCGTGATCGGCGTGGGCCTGAACCTGCTGATGCCCGACGCGCTGGAACAACAGATCGGCCGCAGCGTGGCCGCCGCGCCGTGGCTGGCGCAGATGGACCGCAATGCGCTGATGGCTGCCCTGCTCAGCAGGCTGGCCGGCGTCCTGGCGGAATTCGACGACACCGGTTTTGCGCCCTTTGTCGACCGCTGGAACGCGCTGCATGCCTGGCATGGCCGCGACGTGGTGCTGCTCGATGACGGCAAGGTGCTGCAACAGGGTCGCGCGGTCGGCGTGGACGCTATCGGCCGCCTGCTGCTCGATACGTCCGCCGGTCGGGTAGAAGTATTATCGGGCGATGTTTCGCTGCGCCTCTCAACCACTGGAACTCCATCATGCTCCTGATCGATGCAGGCAATACCCGCGTCAAATGGGCGTTGACCGATGGCGGTGCCGATGCCGATGCGGACGCAACGCCTGGCGTGTGGCTCGAACACGGCGCCGTTACCCACGCCGACCTGCCGCAGCTGGAGCTGGCCTGGAGCGAGGCCGTCGCCAGTCATGGCGTCGGACGCATCCTGATCGCCAACGTGGCCGGTAATGCGCTGCGGGTGCAGCTTGAATACGTGCTGCAGCGCGCGTTCCCCGACCTGGATCTGGCACAGGCAATTACCTGGTTCGCGTCCGTGCCGGCGCTGGCCGGCGTGACCAACGGTTACCGCAATCCGGCGCAGCTGGGATGCGACCGCTTTGCCGCTGCCATCGGCGGCCACACGCTGGCGCCGGGCCAGCCCATCATCGTGGCCAACTGCGGCACCGCCACCACCATCGACGCCATCACCGCCGACGGTTTGTTCCTGGGCGGGATGATACTGCCGGGCGTTGGGTTGATGGCGAAAGCGCTGGCGCGCAATACGGCGCAATTACCACTTTTGCCGCTGTTACCACAGGTGCCGGTGTTGCCCCAGGTGCCGCTGGTGCCGGTGTTGCCGGTGTTGCCGCACGGTGCGCAAGACGGTAAGCTGCCGGAAGGATTTGCCGATAATACCGACGACGCTATTCTGAGCGGCTGCCTGGTGGCGCAAAGCGGCGCGATCGAGCATGCGTTTGCGCGGCATGGCGCGGCTGTGTGTATTTTGTCGGGCGGTGCGGCGCCGTATGTCGCGCCGCTGCTGACGGTGCCGTATCGTTTCGTGGAGAATGTGGTGCTGGTTGGTTTGCATGCCGCGGCTGCCAGTATCGACCGTATCGGTACCACCCCAAGTAGTGATTAGATAACCGGGGACTTTGTGCTGAAATTTATCTTCTGGTCGCTGTTGGCCATCAATGCCGCGCTGTTTGCGTATGGCCAGGGCTACCTTGGTCATTTCAGCGGCAATGAGCGCGAGCCGGAGCGCCTCAAGCGCCAGCTCAATGCCCAGCAACTGAGGTTGATGACGGCGGAGCAGGCGCACGGCGCGCTTGATCTCGCCGGCGCTCCTGCCAGTGCAACTGCAGATGCTGCTAGTGCTGGTGGTGCTGGTGGTGCTGGTGTCGGTGGTGCTGGTGGTGCTGGTGCTGCAGGTACCGCTGCTGCGGGCATTGCCGTTGCTACGGCTGCAGGTCCTGCCAACACGGCGGCGCTGGCGAAGCCGTCGGCTCCGGGGCCGGGGCAGTTGCCGGTGCAGGCGTTGGCCTGCGTGGAAATAGGCAGCTTCGTGCTGGCCGATGCGCGGCGTTTCGAAGCGCGCCTGGCGCCGCTGGAGTTGGGCGACCGCCAGTCGCGCCGCAACTTGCCGGGCACCGAGGTATCGAGCTATATCGTGCACATTCCGCCGCAGGCCAGCAAGGAAGCGGCCGACCGCAAGGCGGCCGAAGTGCGTGCGCTGGGCGTTACCAACTACTACGTGATTTCCGATAATTCGCCACTGCGCTACGGCGTGTCGCTGGGCGTGTTCAAGACCGAGGGCGCGGCGCAGAACCAGCTGGCGATGCTGGTCAAACAGGGTGTGCGCTCTGCGCGCATCACGCCGCGCATGAGCGGCAGCCGGCAACTGGCGTTCCAGTTCCGTGACGTCAATCCGCAAGTCAAAGCCACTCTCGATCGGATCCGCGCCGACTTCCCCAATACCGACCTGCGTACCTGTAAATAGTCCTGTAAGTAGCAGCTATAAGCAACACCTGTAAGCAACACCTGTAAGTAGCAGCTATAAGCAACACCTGTAAGTAGCATCCATGAATAGCTCAGCCCGCAAGTGCGGGACCGCGCGACGAGCGCGCGTAATCCCGCTATAGCGGGAACTTGTCTCTTTCCGATGTCGGTTTTTGTCTCTTTTTGTATCGTTTGAACTTCTTTTCCAAATCCCGGTCTAACAGACAGAAAGCGACACAAACCGACAATAACAGAAAGGCAAAAGAGCATGATTCCCGCAAAGACGCTGCAGGCCCCGCCCACTGCACACTCCAATGAGCGAGCCCATGAGTTGGTTCCTCCCGCCATATGCGACGCCTTGCGCGACTATTTACGCGAGTCGCGCAGCCCGCTGTCCGCTCCCGAGGCCGTCGACAGGGCAATCAAGCTCTGGATTGCCAACGAGCGCGCCAATGCCATGCCCGCCCAAGGCTATCAGTGGAAACAATTGTTCCTGCCTCAAGGCACGCGCGTACGCTTGCGCAGCAACGAGATGTGGCACACCGCGCAAGTGGAAGGTGACGAGCTGATCTACAGTGGAAGCGCCGTGTCGCCGCACCAGATGGTGCAACAGGCGGTCGGCGACGGCCGCAACGCCTGGCGCGATTTATGGATACGCATGCCCGGCCAACAAGACTGGAGCAACGCTGCAGTGCTGCGCGCCCGCCTTTTGAAAAGCGCCCCCACCAAACCATCGACACCTGCCGACGCCATGGCCACCGCGGCCAAGGCCATGAGCGACGCCCTGATGACGGCGCTCACCCTCGTCGAACACGCCAACCATCAATCGCGCAACACGCTGGAACGCCGCCTGCCCCGCTACCGCCGCGACACCGACCAGATGGACGATATCGACTAACCGCCGCGTCGACGCGCGGCTCTATCGGATAGCCGCTTATCGACACCGCTGTGTCGACTGGACGCCCTATCGATTAACGCTGAATCACCAGCGGTTTCAGCTTGAGCGCGGGGGGCAATGCATGCACGGCATCCTGCGCCTCCTGACGGCTGGCGAACGGCCCGCTGAACAGGCGGAACACCGGACCGCTCTGCACCACCTGCAATGCCGCCGGCGCGGCGCCAGCCAGCTGGCTGCGCAACTGCTGCGCGCCCTCGGGACGCGAATAGGCGCCCAGTTGCAGATAGAAGCCGCCGGCCAGCGCATCGTCGGCGGTGGTGACGACGGCGGTGCTGGTCGCAGCGGACGACAGCGTGGCATGGTCGCCCAACATCAACGCCTCGATCTCCGCATTGCCCGGCGCCGGCGTTAATGCCGATGCCGGCGCCGATGCCGGCGCTGACGCTAACGCCGATGCCGAAGCCGATGCCGGCGCTGGCGCCGATGCCGATACTAACGCTGGCGCAGCTACCGGCGCCGCAGCCGATGCCGGCACGGCGCGTGCGGACGGTGCCGATGCTGCCGATGCTGCCGACGACACCGACGTCGCCGGCACCGCCCGCGGCGCCAGCACCAGCGCCGCCTTGTCATCGCCGCCCCTATCGTCGTTCCCCTTGTACGACGCCAGACGCGGACCGGTCGACGTCGTCACGCCGCCCCGCGTGGCCAGCATGCGGTCGATCTCGGATGGCAGGATGCGGTCCACCCGCAGTTCATGGCTGCCCTTGTTGAGCAAACCAAGCTTGAGCGCCGCCGTGTACGACACGTCGATCACGCGCGTGGAATGAAACGGCCCGCGGTCGTTGATGCGCACCACCACCGTGGCACCGCTGAGCATATTGGTCACGCGCGCATACGACGGAATCGGCAGCGTGGGATGGGCGGCCGTCATCTTGTACATGTCGTACAGCTCACCGGACGACGTACGCTGTCCATGGAATTTTTTGCCGTACCACGTGCCCAGGCCCACCTGGGTGAACGGCTCGTTGTCGGTGATCGGCGTATAGGTTTTGCCGAAGACGACGTACGGCCGGTTGGAGCGCGGCAGCAGCGGATCGTTGCGTACTTCGGCGTCGGGCACGGCGTCCAGGTTGTCGGGCGGGTTGTCGCCGGGACCATCGTCCTGGTAGTAGCCGCCCCGGCCCGAATTGGCGGGGGGGAGCACCGGCAGACCGGTCGCCGGCCTGCCGGTGGACGGCGACTTGATCACGGGACCGGTCACGCGCGGGGGGCGCGACGTGCGTTCCTCATTGCGGGGGGCGCTGCCGCAGCCCGCCAGCGCCACGGCCAGGACCAGGGTGGCCAGTGGAGCGATTGTGTTATTGAAGCCTGGCCTCATGTCGTTTCCTTATCAGTTCTTGCGTGCCGCCGGCACGGGTTGCGCCGCCGGCGCGGGTGCTGCGGGCGCCGGCGCCGGTGCCGGTGCCGGTGCCGGTGCCGTTGCAGGCGCGGGCGTCTGCGTGGTGGGCATCAGCCCCGGCGCCTGGGTGCCAGCCGCCTCCAGCCGCGCAGCTGCCGCCTGCTCTTCGAGCGACTGCCCTTCCACCGGCAGGATTTCTTCCGCGTCTTCCTTCTCCACCTTGGTGGTGTCCTTGCCTGCGGGCCGTTTGCCGAGCAAATAGTAATCGATGGCCTTGCGGGCGATCGGCGCCGCTTCCAGCCCGCCCTTGCCGGCGTTTTCCACCACCAGCGCCAGCGCGATGCGCGGCCGGTCGGCCGGCGCGAACGCCGTAAACAGCGCATTGTCGCGCAGGCGCTCGGCCAGCCTGGCCGCATTGTACTTCTCGCCCTTGCGGATGGTGATCACCTGCGCGGTGCCGGTCTTGCCGCCCACCGTGTACTGCGCGCCCGTAAAGGCCCGCACGCCGGTGCCGCCGGCTTCCGTCGTCACGCCCACCATCGCATTCTTGATGAAGTCGATGTTTTCCTGCTTGAGCGGAATGCGGTAGCTCTCCTTCGACACCGTGAGCGTGCGCTTGCGCGTGCCGCCGTCTTCCAGGATCTTGACCAGGTGCGGCTTCATGACCACACCGTTGTTGGCCAGGTTGGCCACCGCGTGCGCGATCTGCAGCGGCGTGTAGGCGTTGTAACCCGAACCGTTGCTGACCGAGATCGTGTCCCCTCCCACCCAGCGGCCGGCCGAACCCTTGAAGCGCTTGCGCTTCCATTCCTGCGACGGCAGCACGCCGATTTTCTCGCCTATCAGGTCGATGCCGGTCTTCTGGCCGAAGCCGAACGGCTGCATGAAATCGTGAATCATGTCGATGCCCATGTCGTGACCGAGCTCGTAATAATAGGTGTTACACGAGACCACGATCGACTTGTGCATGGCCACCGAACCGTGGCCGCCCACCACGTCGTCGTTGAAGCGGTGCCCGCCCAGCATGTAGAAGCCGGGATCGTAGGTAGCGTAGCTGGTCGTGCGTTTGCCCAGCTCCAGCGCGGCCAGCGCCATGAACGGCTTGAAGGTGGAACCCGGCGCATAGGTGCCGGACAGCGGGCGATTGACCATCGGCCGGTCGAGCGAGGTATTGAGTTCGTTCCAGCTCTGGGTGTCGATGCCGTCCACGAACAGGTTGGGATCGAAACCGGGACGCGAGACATAGGCCAGGATGTCGCCCGTCTCCGGTTCGATGGCCACCAGCGCGCCGCGGCGGTCGCCGAACGCGTCCTCCACCACTTTTTGCAGCTCGATGTCGATCGACAGGATCAGGTTGTGGCCCGGCGTGGCCGGCTTGCGCGACAGCGTGCGGATCGCACGGCCGCCGGCCGATACTTCCACTTCCTCGTAGCCGGTGCGTCCGTGCAGTTGCGCTTCGTAGCTCTTCTCCAGGCCCTCCTTGCCGATATGGTCGGTGCCGCGGTAGTTGGCGGCGTCGTCGCTGTCCTCGATGGCGGCGGCGTCGGCGCGGTTGATGCGGCCGATGAAGCCGATCACGTGCGATGCCGTCTCGCCCAGGGGGTACTGGCGGAACAGGCGCGCCTGCACCTCCACGCCGGGAAAGCGGAAGCGCTGCGCGGAAAAGCGCGCCACTTCCTCGTCGGTCAGGCGGGTGCGCAGCGGCACGCTCTCGAAGCGCTTCGACTCCTCCATCAGCTTCTTGAAGCGCCGCCGGTCCTTGACTTCGATGGCCACCAGCTGGGACAGCTCCTCGATGGTTTCGTCGAGCGTGGCGGTCAGCTTCGATGGCGTGATCTCGAGCGTGTAGGCCGAATAGTTATTGGCCAGGATCACGCCATTGCGGTCGTAGATCAGCCCCCGGTTGGGCGGGATCGGCACGATGGCGATGCGGTTCTCTTCCGCCTTGACGGCAAAGTCGTCATGCTTGATCACCTGCAGCCAGATCAGCCGCGTGAGCAGCAGGCCAAAGCACAGGAAAACCACGCCGACCAGTACCGCGATGCGGGTGCGGAACTCGCGCAGTTCGCGCTCGGTGTCCTTCATCTCGATCATGCGGACACTCCCCTTGCCGGCATGCCCACGCCGGCGGTGCTGCCGTTGCCGCCGCTACCGCCGTGACGCACAGTGCGGCCGTAATGCTGGATGCTCATCAGGATGCCGGCGCCCAGTCCCAGCGTGAGCAGCGCAGTGCCGCCATAGCTCATGAACGGCAGCGGCACGCCCACCACCGGCACGATGCCGCTGACCATGCCCATGTTCACAAACGCGTACGTAAAATAAATCATGGTGATGGCGCCTGCCAGCAGGCGCGTGAAAAAGGTGGGCGCGCCAAGCGAAATGTTCATGCAGCGCCAGATCAGGAGCAGGTACAACACCATCAGCACCACGTTGCCGAGCAGGCCGAATTCCTCGGAAAACACGGCAAAAATGAAATCGGTGGTGCGCTCGGGGATGAATTCCAGGTGGGCCTGGGTGCCGTGGGTCCAGCCCTTGCCGCCGGCGCCGCCGGCGCCGATGGCAATCATCGACTGGATGATGTGGAAGCCCTGCCCCAGCGGGTCGTGGTACGGATCGAGCAGCGTGTACACGCGCTCGCGCTGGTAGTCGTGCAGGAAGGTCCACAGCACCGGCAGCGCCGCGCAGCCAATGACCACCAGCGCGGCCAGCGCCTTCCACGCCAGGCCGGCCAGGTAGATCACGCAGCCGCCGGCGGCCACCACCAGCAGCGCCGTGCCCAGGTCGGGCTGGCGCGCGATCAGCAGCACCGGCACGATCAGCAGCAGCGCCGCCGCCGCGTAGCTGTGCCAGCGCAGGCGCCCGGCCTGCAGCTGGAAATACCAGGCCAGCATCAGCGGCATGGCGATCTTCATGAATTCGGACGGCTGGATCTGCACGCCGATGGTGATCCAGCGGCGCGAGCCGCCCTTGATGGTGCCGAACAGCGCCACCGCCACCAGCAGCAGCACGGCCACCGCGTACACCGGCGCGGCCAGCCGCATCAGCATTTGCGGCGGCGTGTTCGCGGCCAGCCACATGACGACAAAGGCGGCCGCGATATTGCGCAGCTGGTCCGTTACCTTGCCCGGTATCGCCAGGCCGGCCGAGTACAGCGTGATCAGCCCCACCGACAGCAGCAGCAGGATGATCAGGGCCAGCGGCAGGTCGAACACCGCAAAGTACGGCCGTACGCGCTGCAGCAGGGAGAGATTCCTCATGTCTGCACCAGCTTGCGGTGGCGCTGGATGCTCATCAGGATGCCGCCCGCCAGTCCCAGCGTGAGCAGCGCGGTGCCGCCGTAGCTCATGTACGGCAGCGGCACGCCCACCACCGGCAGGATGCCGCTCACCATGCCCATGTTGACGAACGCGTAGGCGAAATAAATCATGGTCATGGCGCCGGCCAGCAAACGGCTGAACAGGTTGGCCGCGTTCCCGGCGATCATCAGGCCGCGTCCCACCAGCAGCAGGTACAACAGCAGCAGCAGCAGGTTGCCAATCAGGCCGAACTCCTCTGAGTACACCGCGAAGATGAAGTCGGTGGTGCGCTCCGGGACGAATTCGAGGTGGGCCTGGGTACCGTGGGTCCAGCCCTTGCCGGTCATGCCGCCCGAGCCCACCGCGATGGTGGACTGGATGATGTGGAAGCCCTTGCCCAGCGGGTCG
>JBEVMD010000468.1:0-4546 GCA_040508835.1 Duganella sp.
CACCAGGTCGAGCAGCGAGTTGGTGCCCAGGCGGTTGGCGCCGTGCACCGAGACGCAGGCGCATTCGCCGATCGCGTACAGGCCGTTGACCACTTTCTGCGTGCCGTCGCCGTTTGGCGTCACCACCTGGCCGTGGATGTTGGTCGGGATGCCGCCCATCTGGTAGTGGATGGTCGGCACGACCGGAATCGGTTCCTTGGTCGCATCGACGTTGGCGAACTTGTGGCCGATTTCCAGGATCGACGGCAGGCGCTTCTCGATGGTGTCCTTGCCGATGTGACGCAGGTCCAGCATCACGTGGTCCTTGATCGGACCGCAGCCGCGGCCTTCCTTGATTTCCTGGTCCATCGAACGCGAGACGAAGTCGCGCGGCGCCAGATCCTTCAGCGTTGGCGCATAGCGTTCCATGAAACGCTCGCCTTCGGAGTTGATCAGGATACCGCCCTCGCCGCGCACACCCTCGGTGATGAGGACGCCCGCGCCGGCCACGCCGGTCGGGTGGAACTGCCAGAACTCCATGTCCTGCAGCGGCAGGCCGGCGCGCGCCGCCATGCCCATGCCGTCGCCGGTGTTGATGAAGGCATTGGTCGACGCAGCAAAAATACGGCCGGCGCCACCGGTGGCGAAGATGGTGGTCTTCGCTTCCAGGATCATGACGTCGCCGGTTTCCATTTCCAGCGCGATCACGCCCACCACGTCGCCTTCGGCGTCGCGGATCAGGTCCAGCGCCATCCATTCCACGAAGAAGTGGGTACGGGCGCGCACGTTGCGCTGGTACAGCGTGTGCAGCAGCGCGTGACCGGTACGGTCGGCCGCAGCGCACGCGCGTTGCACGGCTTTTTCGCCGAAGTTGGCGGTGTGGCCGCCGAACGGACGCTGGTAGATGGTGCCGTCAGGGTTACGGTCGAACGGCATGCCGAAGTGTTCGAGTTCGTACACGACCTTCGGTGCTTCGCGGCACATGAATTCGATGGCATCCTGGTCGCCCAGGTAGTCGCCACCCTTGACGGTGTCGAACATGTGCCAGAACCAGTTGTCTTCGGCCATGTTGCCGAGCGAGGCGCCGATGCCGCCCTGTGCTGCCACGGTGTGCGAACGGGTCGGGAAGACTTTGGACAGCACGGCCACGTTCAGACCGGCTTCAGCCAGTTGCAGCGATGCGCGCATGCCGGAACCGCCGGCGCCAACGATTACCGCGTCAAAGCGGCGGGTAGGGATTGCAGATTTGATTGCTGCCACGATTACACACTCCAGATTATCTGTACCGACCAGGCGGCACAAGCGATCAGCCACAGGATCGTGGCCGCTTGCAGGGTCAGGCGAAGGCCGACCGGTTTAACGTAGTCCATCCAGATGTCGCGCATGCCGACCCAGGCGTGGTAGAACAGCGCGAACAGGGTGACGGCGCTGATCAGTTTGAACCATTGCTGGGCGAACAGGCCGGCCCAGCCTTCATAGGTAAAGTTCTGACCGGTCAGGAAGGTGATCAGCAGGATCGCGGTGTACGCGACCATGACGACGGCGGTCACGCGCTGGGCCAGCCAGTCGCGCATGCCGTAGTGGGCGCCGACAACCAGGCGTTTCGGGCCGATGTTGTTGTTTTCGTTAGCCATTTTTTAGAACACTCCAAACAATTTCAGGGCTACCAGCACGGTCAGGGTCAGGCTCAGCGCCAGCACGGCGGCCGACGATTTACGGGCCGAATCCTTGTCCAGTCCGACGTGCAGGTCCATCACCAGGTGGCGGA
This sequence comes from Duganella sp., assembly GCA_040508835.1. Classification (GTDB taxonomy): domain Bacteria; phylum Pseudomonadota; class Gammaproteobacteria; order Burkholderiales; family Burkholderiaceae_D; genus Rugamonas. The sequence continues at coordinate 1,748 of JBEVMD010000468.1, forward strand.
CGCCGGCAAACATGTGGTGCAAGATGGCCCAGACCAGGGCCAGGACGATCAGCTTGACCAGCGGGTAGGTCATGAAGCCCTGGTAGTACTCGTAGGAGATCTCGGAGCGCAGGCTGTTTTGCAGCAGGTACAGCACGAACGGCAGCAAGGCGAAGATCAGGGCGCCGCTGATGCGGTGCAGGATCGAGACGATGGCCGCCAGCGGCTGGCGGTAGTTCATGAGTTCGGTAACGTGGATATTACGGAACTCCGGCCGTTCTTTTTTGGGCGCTACCCTTACGGCTTCTGACATAACAAGACCTCCTAAACTTTGACAAAAATTGGGTGAAATCGGATGAAACAACGATTTTCGCCTATTTACCCTCTGACAACCAAACGCTATTGTTACATATAACCAAAATAGTGTTTTGCAACACACTCCGACGGCCACTTTCCGTAGCTCAACGTATTATCAGCGCAACAATGCTACGGCCGTGTGACCACGCCCGTTATTGTGCGCCTCCTGCAATGTTTGTGCACTGCAGGCTCTCCTCTCAACTCCATGAGTTCGGTTCAACCCCGGTTCGACCCTGTCGCTTGAGCTTGCCAAGTCAGTTCAGCTCATTGTGGTAATGATGGCGCCCGGTCAGGTACAGGCCGCGGCGCAATTCCACCGCCTTGTCGCCATACGTAAACGACACCCGCTCCGACGCCAGCAGCGGCGTGTTGGCGGCGATCTGCAACAGCGCGGCGGCGCCGTCGTCGGCGCAGACGGCGCGGATCTTCTCCGTCGCCCGGATCATGCGCGTGCCGAATTCGGACTCGAACAGCCCGTACATGGGCCCCTTGTATTCGACCAGCCGTTCGGCGGTCAGCCCCTTGAAGGTGGCGCCGGGCAGCCACAGTTCCTCGACGATGGTGGGCACGCCATCGAACGACTGCACGCGCTTGATGAACACCACGGCGTCGCCGGATTTCAGGTCGAGCAGGCGCGCCACGTCGGCGGGCGCGCGCATGCGCTTGACTTCAATGAACTTCGATTCGGGGTAATGGGGAACGCCCTCGTCGGGCATCAGCCGCAGGAAGCGGAAGTGGGCGCGCGCTTCGTGGTGGGTGGACACGAACGTGCCCTTGCCCTGCTTGCGCATCACCAGGTTTTCGGCAGCCAGTTCATCGATGGCCTTGCGCACCGTACCCTGGCTGACCTTGAAACGGTTGGCCAGCTCCACCTCGCTGGGGATCAATTCTCCGGGCTTCCATTCGCCGCTCTGCAGGCTCTGGGTAATCAGCGCCTTGATCTGCTGGTAGAGCGGGGAAAAGGTGGGCGAGCTGCTTGCCGGCCCCTGGGCACCCGGTGCTGCGCCAGCGGCGGGTGCGGACGAACCGGCAGCGCCGCCGGCGCCTGAGGCCGGGCTGTTGCTGTTCGAATTAGGTGGGGCGGGATTCATAGACCGAGATTTCACCACAAATACCTCGTTGCGTCCAGTAAAACACCGCTTAAGTTATCTGTCTTATATAAGACATAAGATAGGATTGACATCTGCTATCGACAGGCCTACACTCCGACGCCATGCGCTCTCGCGCCGCACTGGTCACCATGCCACAAGCTGCGTAATGAGCGTGTAATTTGCAGTATGATTATGGATTCTGCGGATTCCGGCGTCATCAATACGGATCAGCTGATCCCGGGCCGTACCGGCCCAGCTTCAAGAACGTTTCATACCTACTTTGGAGATTCATCATGGCTAAAACCCCAATGCGTGTTGCTGTCACCGGCGCCGCCGGTCAAATCGGTTACGCTCTGCTGTTCCGCATCGCCAACGGCGACATGCTCGGCAAAGACCAACCCGTCATTCTGCAACTGCTGGAAATCGCCGACGACAAGGCCCAGAAAGCGCTCAAGGGCGTAATGATGGAAATCGATGACTGCGCGTTTCCGCTGCTGACCGAGATGACCGCCCACTCCGATCCGATGACCGCCTTCAAGGATATCGACGTGGCCGTGCTGGTCGGCGCCCGTCCGCGCGGTCCTGGCATGGAGCGTAAAGACCTGCTGGAAGCCAACGCGCAAATCTTCACCGTGCAAGGCAAGGCGCTGGACGCCGTCGCGTCGCGCAATGTAAAAGTCCTGGTCGTGGGCAATCCAGCCAACACCAACGCCTACATCGCCATGAAATCGGCGCCGTCGCTGCCAGCGAAAAACTTCACCGCCATGCTGCGCCTGGACCACAACCGCGCGCTGTCGCAAGTGGCTGCCAAAACCGGCAAGGCCGTCAAGGACATCGAAAAACTGGCCGTCTGGGGCAACCACTCGCCGACCATGTACGCCGACTACCGCTTCGCCACCATCAACGGCGAATCCGTCAAGGACCTGATCAACGACCAGGAATGGAACGCCAACACCTTCCTGCCGACCGTGGGCAAGCGCGGCGCAGCCATCATCGAAGCGCGCGGCCTGTCGTCGGCCGCCTCGGCTGCCAACGCCGCCATCGACCATATCCACGACTGGGTACTGGGCACGGCCGGCAAGTGGACCACCATGGGTGTGCCTTCCGATGGTTCGTACGGTATCCCTGAAGGCACCGTGTTCGGCTTCCCGGTGACCACCGAAAACGGCGAATACAAGATCGTGCAAGGCCTGGAGATCGACGCGTTCTCGCAAGAGCGCATCGACCTGACCCTGAAAGAGCTGACCGAAGAGCGCGAAGGCGTCAAACACCTGCTGCCGTAATTCAGCCGTCAAGCTCCTCCATGACTGCTCGTGGAACCGGCGGTTTTAATTTCAAGCCACCGATCCGCCGCACCCGCCGCGCTGCCCCG
>JBEVMD010000498.1:0-14228 GCA_040508835.1 Duganella sp.
TAAAAACATGGACGATCCCTCTGGTCGTGCCGTGGGTGTGCATCAGTCAGCCTATAAATAAGCCGGCTGAAAGCAGCCAGGATGGGCCCATTGAGGCCCATTTTTTTTACGATTAGCGTTGTATTCACTGAAAAATTGCCGAATAAACATCCAGGCTGGTTATAAGCCAGTCAAACAGCGATTATCTGGCAAAAAACGGTAAAAAAATTGTTGACGCTGTCTGGTCAACTCCGCATAATGCGCCCCGCAACGCCGATGAAGGTAACGCGAAAAAAAGATGGCTACGTAGCTCAGCTGGTTAGAGCACAGCACTCATAATGCTGGGGTCACAGGTTCGATTCCCGTCGTAGCCACCATCTTTTTTTGCGGGAGTGGCGAAATTGGTAGACGCACCAGATTTAGGTTCTGGCGCCGCAAGGTGTGCGAGTTCAAGTCTCGCCTCCCGCACCATTTCATTATTCGGCAGCGTGGATGGGATATCGCCAAGCGGTAAGGCACCGGTTTTTGATACCGGCATTCCCTGGTTCGAATCCAGGTATCCCAGCCATCATCGAAAGGCAGTACAATTTGGCTACGTAGCTCAGCTGGTTAGAGCACAGCATTCATAATGCTGGGGTCGGTGGTTCAAGTCCACCTATCACCACCAAGAATTTTAAAAGCCGCCGATTCGCAAGGATCGGCGGCTTTTTCGCATTTATCCGCCAAATGGCGTACACTTTTTGGGAGTGACCGACCAATGAGGTGTCCCATGAGACAACTGAACTTGCCGCCCGCTGCCCATCTTCCCGACCACGGCGTTGATAATGGCGATGATGACAACGCAGCACGCCCGCGGGCGCTTCCGGCCCCCGCCGACATGGCGTATCCCACGCCCGACAGCGGACAGCCCATGCTTGCGAGCGAGCGTCAGGCCAAGGACGACGCGACCTTCAGCGCACAGCAGCGTCTTGCCAAACGCAAAGCAGCGCTGGCAAGGATGCGTGAACTGTGGAACAACAGCCAAGCCCGTAAGAACCGCGTTGCGGGAGAGGACGGCGTAGGGTTCCAGAACAGGATGCGCGCCGAATGGTGACCGCACTGTTCGACACCAACATCCTGATCGACTACATGGATGGCGTGGAAGCAGCATTGGACGAATTAGTAGGCTATCCTGCCGCTGTGATCAGCGTGATCAACTGGATGGAGGTTGCGTGCGAGTTGACGCCCATGGAAATTGCAGAGTTCAATGACCTCTTGCAAGAATCCGATATCGACATCCTCCAGACCTCCCAAGTCATCATGGTCAGGGCAGCGCAACTGCGAGGCAGTACTAAGAAGAAACTGCCTGATTGCATCATCCGCGCTACCGCCGAAACCTTTGGCTGCCTGGTCGTCACACGCAACCCGTCCGACTTTGGCGGCGAGCGTCCAATGGTCCGCGTACCATACGATCTAGTCGGTGGAAAAGCGGTGAATGTGCGACCACCCGTCGCCTGACCGCAGAATGCTCACTCACCCCGCCCGAACCGCTCCCCCAAAAACTCCACGAACGTCCTGATCCGTGCCGACAGCTGGTGGCGCGGCGCGTACACGGCGTAGATGTCCGCGTCCGGCGTCTTGTAGCCCGGCAGCACCTGCACCAGCCGGCCGCTGTCCAGGTACCGTTCGATGTCCCATTCCGCCCGCATCAGGATGCCATGGCCGTCCAGCGCCCAGTTGACGGCGATTTCACCATCGTTGGTGGTCAGGTTGCCGCGCACCTTGACCGCTTCCGCCGCGCGCTCTGCATCGCGTCCTGCGCCCCGTCCTGCGCCGCGCGCCGCGTACAGCCGCCACAGCCCGTAGGCCTCGTCGCCCTGGCGGATCGAGATGCAGTTATGTTTGCGCAGGTCGGCAGGCGAGCGCGGTTCGCCGTGCTGGGCGATGTACCTGGGGGACGCGCACAGCAGGCGGCGGTTGGACGCCAGCCGCTTGGCGATCACGCGCGCATCGAGCGGCGCGCCGAAGCGGATGCACACGTCGAACTGGTCGTCCGTGAGCGGCGGCGGGTCCACTGACAGCTGCAGCTGCACGTCCACCTCCGGATAGCGCAGCACGTACTGCGAAATGGCCGGCGCGATGTGCAGGCGGCCAAAACCCAGCGTGGCGTTCACCCGCAACTGCCCTGTCGGCACGCCCCGGGACGTGGTGAGCAGCTGATCGAGATCGGCAATCTCGCCCAGGATGCGGCGCGCATGCTCGAGCAGCACGTCCCCTTCCGGCGTCATGCTCATGCGGCGCGTGGTGCGGTTCACCAGCGGCACGCCCACCCGCGCCTCGATCAGCGCCAGGCGCTTGCTCACGGCCGACGTGGTGATGCCCAGCTCGCGGGCGGCGCCGCTCAAGCTGCCCGCGCTGGCAAGCGCCACGATAAAACCCAGTTCGGCGGGCTGGAATCCACTCATGATTGTTGAGCCACAGGTTAACAATGGATTGAGTTTAGACCGGCAAACGCGCTGCGTCCACCCCGTACAGTGTGCGCACCCTTACTGCACACACTGGAGACACCCATGAAGACCTACCACATCGCAACCATACCCGGCGACGGCATCGGCAAGGAAGTGGTCCCCGCCGGCCAGCAGGTGCTGGCCGCGCTGGCCGCCGGCCGCGACACGTTCCGCTTCGAGTTCGAAGACTTCGACTGGGGCGGCGACTACTACCGCCAGCACGGCGTGATGATGCCCGCCGACGGCCTGGACGCCTTGCGCGACAAGGACGCCATCCTGTTCGGCTCCGCCGGCGACCCGGACATCCCGGACCACGTCACCCTGTGGGGCCTGCGCCTGAAAATCTGCCAGGGCTTCGACCAGTACGCCAACGTGCGCCCTACCCGCATCCTGCCCGGCATCGACGGCCCCCTGAAGCGCTGCAAGCCGGAAGACCTGAACTGGGTGATCGTGCGCGAAAACTCGGAAGGCGAATATTCGGGCGTGGGCGGCCGCGTGCACCAGGGCCACCCGATCGAAGCGGCCACCGATGTCTCGATGATGACGCGCGTGGGCGTGGAGCGCATCCTGCGCTACGCCTTCAGGCTGGCGCAATCGCGCCCGCGCAAGCTGCTCACCGTGGTCACCAAGAGCAACGCCCAGCGCCACGCGATGGTGATGTGGGATGAAATTGCGCTGGAAATCTCGCGCGAATTCCCGGACGTGACATGGGACAAGGAGCTGGTGGACGCCGCCACCGCGCGCATGGTCAACCGTCCCGCCACGCTCGACACCATCGTCGCCACCAACCTGCACGCGGACATCCTGAGCGACCTGGCCGCCGCGCTGGCCGGCAGCCTCGGTATCGCCCCCACCGGCAACATCGATCCCGAGCGCCGCTATCCGTCGATGTTCGAACCGATCCACGGTTCCGCGTTCGACATCATGGGCAAGGGACTGGCCAACCCGGTCGGCACCTTCTGGTCGGTGGTAATGCTGCTCGAGCACTTGGGGGAATTGGACGCCGCCAAACAGGTGATGGCGGCCGTGGAAGCGGTCACCGCCAACCCCGCGCTGCACACGCGCGACCTGGGCGGCATGGCCACCACGGCGCAGGTGACGGCCGCCGTGTGCGCGCGGCTGGGCGCCGAAGAGCGCCAGGCCGCCTGAGGCCCGGGCATCCCCGTTGTTCACGCGCCGCAGGCGCAGGTCCGCCCCTACCCGCCACCAGAGCGCGGAGGGGCGCGATGACAGCAGCACGACATAACAGGAGACTCACCATGTACAAACGGTTTTTCGGCAAGCTGTATGTCCAGGTCCTGATCGGCGTGATCGCCGGCGGGTTGCTGGGCTTTTTTTATCCCGCACTGGGCACCGACCTGAAACCCCTCGGCGACGCCTTCATCCGCCTGATCAAGATGGTGTTCGCTCCCGTCATCTTCGCCATGGTGGTGCTGGGCATCGCCAAGATGGAAAGCATGAAGGAACTGGGTCGCGTGGGCGTGCGCGCCCTGGTCTACTTCGAGGTGATGTCCACCTTTGCGCTGCTGCTTGGGCTGGTGGTGGTCAACGTGGCCAAGCCTGGCGTGGGCATGAACATCGACGTCAAGACGCTCGACACGGCCAGCATCGCCAGCTACACGGCAGCAGCCAGCAAGGGCGACGGCTTCATGGGGTTTGTGATGCACATGATCCCGACCAGCATCGTCGACGCACTGGCCAAGAACGACATCCTGCAGATCCTGGTGTTTGCCACCATGTTCGGCATCGCGCTGTCCCACATGGGCCGCCGCGCCAAGCCGGTGGTGGATTTTCTCGACGCCTTCTGCAACAGCATGTTCCTGATGGTGACCATGATCATGCGCGTGGCGCCGCTGGCCGCCTTTGGCGCCATCGCTTTCACGGTCGGCAAATACGGCCTCGGTTCGCTGGTGTCGCTGGGCCAGCTGATGGGGTCCATGTACATCACCTGCTTCCTGTTCGTGACCATCGTGCTGGGACTGGTGGCGCGCGTGGCGGGCTTCAGCCTGTGGAAGTTCCTCCGTTATATCAAGGAAGAACTGTTCACGGTGCTGGGTACCAGTTCGTCGGAATCGGTGGTGCCGCAACTGATGCGCAAGCTCGAACACGTGGGCGTGTCGAAACCGGTGGTGGGGCTGGTGATTCCGTCGGGCGTGACCTTCAATCCGGACGGCCAGTGCATCTACTACACGATGGCCGCCATCTTCATCGCCCAGGCCACCAACACGCCGCTCACGCTCACCGACCAGCTGGTGGTGCTGGGGGTGCTGATGCTGACGTCCAAGGGCTCGGCGGGCGTCACCGGCTCCGGTTTCATCACGCTGGCGGCCACGCTGGCGTCGCTCGGCAACATCCCCGTGGCCGGCATGGTGCTGCTGCTGGGCGTGGACCGCTTCATGTCCGAAGCGCGCGCCATCACCAACACCATCGGCAACGCCGTGGGCACGATGGCGATCGCCGGCTGGGTGGGCGCGCTGGACCGCGAGCGCATGCACCGCGTGCTCGATGGCGACGCCACTGCCGAAGCGCTGCAGGCGCTCGGTGACAAGGATAGTGACAAGGACAGCGGCAAGGACGACGCCGACGTGCCGGCGCATGGCGATCTGCTGGTCGTGCACAAGGCCACGGCGTGATACCGCTCCCGTCACATTTCCCCCACACGCCCTATAGAAAATTTGCATTCCTCTATACGAAGACGTCATACCGCCGCCGGCAATCACTCACGGACTTGATTGTTTAGCGATTTGCCGATCGCGTCGCACTCGGTCCTGCAAGTGACCCGCACCACGCCGCACTAAACACGCTGCCACCCCGGCAACCGGGAGCGCCCGCTCCACTCGGCCTCCCCGGTTGCCCTATGTTCGCCAAGTGACTTAGTCTTGAATAGGCCGGCAATGTCCGGCCACCCAGACGTCAAACACTGAGGACATAACAATGAAAAAGAAAATCATGGAGACCATGGTACCGCTGGCACTGGCGGCCATGTACGCACCTGCGGCGCTGGCCCAGGACACGGCACCGACGGCAGCAACCGTCGCGGCCCCCACCACCGTCCCCGCCGCCGATCCCGCGCCAGCCGATCCAGGCAAGGTGGAAACGGTGGTCGTCACCGGCTTCCGATCCAGCCTGCAAAAGGCGCTGAACCTGAAGGCGCAGGCCATCGGCGTGCGCGACTCCATCGTGGCCGAGGACATCGGCAAATTCCCGGAAGCGAATATCGCCGAATCGCTGCAGCGCGTGCCGGGCGTGATCCTCAACCGCGACGAGTCGTCCGGCGAAGGCCAGCGCATCTCGATCCGCGGCCTGCCCACCGATTATTCGGTGACGACGCTCAACGGCGCGCCCGTCAACACGACGTCCACGTCCACCATCGGCAGCGCCGCGCGCGGCTTCAACTACGACGTGTTCGCGTCCGAACTGTTCGGCCGCGTGGACTTCTATAAATCGCCGCTGGCCGAACTGACCGAAGGCGGCGTGGGCGGCGTGGTGGACCTGCAAACCCCGCGCCCGTTCGACAATCCGAAGCGCACCATCCGCTACGGCCTGACCGACACCTACAACACCAACTCCAAGAACCACGATCCGAACGGCTTCGCGCTGTTTTCGAACACGTGGGACCAGCTGGGCTTCCTGGTCGGCGTGTCGCACTCGGGCAGCGTGAACACGCGCTCGGGCTTCGAGGCCACCGGCGGCTACAACAGCTCCTTCAACGGCAGCCAGAATCCCGTCAAGGGCAACTTCGCCGTCAAACTCGATTACGACGACCCGCGCGCCAACCTGTCCGGCTACACGCGCGAGCAGATCGACAAGGCCCTGCTGCCGCGCATCTACCGCTTCTATGGTTCGGAAAATGAGCGCAAGCGCGACGGCCTCGTATCATCGCTGCAGTACAAGACGCCCACCGTGAACCTCAGCTTCGACACCATGTATTCAAAGCTGAAGAACACGCGCGAGGAAACCATCTTCGGCATCCTGGTGCGCAGCACCGCCACCACCAACCGCAACCTGCCCGCCGGCGCCAACGGCAACAACGGCCTGATACCCGTGGACGTGAAAATCGACCCGGCCACCAATCTGCTGACCGGCACCTTTGCCAACACCACGTACAACGCGGGCGCCATCTACACCAAGGACGAAACGGAATTCGGCTACGGCGCCCTGAACGGCAGCTGGAAGGTCAACGACAAGCTGACGCTGACCAGCCAGGCCAGCCTCAATCAAAGCACGGCCACCAGCGCCACCGGCCAGCTGGCCGGCTACATCTACGGCGCGCAGTCCACCATCGACTACGGCGACGACCACGTGTACCCGTCGATCTCGTCGCCCACCAGCTATACCGATCCGAATAACTGGAGCGGTTTTACCATCGGCACCGGCTGGACCAAGGAGACCGACAAGGGCAAGCAGGCGCGCGTGGTGGCCGACTGGGACTACGACCTGCCCGGCGACTGGACCGGCCACCTGAAGGCCGGCCTGACCTATGTCTCCACCGGCAAGGGCGTCAACAAGCGTAACGGCACGTCGCTGGCCACCACGCACCTGAACCAGATCGGCGCGGCCGGCCTGCGCAGCGGGATGACCAATACCTTGCCGATCTCGAACCTCGATATCGGCGGCGGCTGGCCCCATGCCTGGAGCACGTGGGACAGCAACTACTTCTATTCCAACTTCGATCCAGACACCTACAACCCGGCGTCCGCCTTCTCGCCGTCGCAAAGCTTTTATGCGACGGAAGACGTCAAGACGGGCTTCGTGCAGTCCGACTTCAAGGGCAAGATCGGCGAGCGCGAACTGCGCGTCAACGCGGGCGTGCGCTACTCCAAGACCGACACCAAGATCGACAACTTCAAGCAGCAGGGCGCGAGCCTGGCCTACGGCGCCAACCACGAGCAAGGCTCGTACAGCAACGCGCTGCCGGCCGTGAGCGCGGCGTTCGACGTAACAGAAAACCTGATGTGGCGCGCTTCATGGGGCAAGACCATCACCCGCGCGTCGCTGTCGATCATCGCCGCGCAAACCGTGATTCCGAACCAGTTCGACAACTCGGCCACGTCGGGCAATCCGAACCTGCGTCCGCAGCAATCGAAAAACCTGGACACGGGCCTTGAGTGGTACTTCCAGCCGGGCAGCCTGCTGTCGGCCGGGGTCTTCCAGAAGGACCTGACCGACGCCACCGTCGCCAATACCCAGATCGTCACCTTCGGTTCGCTGGGCCTGCCCGATACGGCCCTGGGACCGCTGTTCCAGGATGCGAGCGGCCGCGTAGACCCGAACCTGGCGATGACGCTGCGCAGCTACACCAACGCCGGCAAGCAAAAACTCAAGGGTTACGAACTGGCCTACCAGCAGGCGTTCAGCTTCCTGCCCAAACCGTTCGACGGCATGGGCGCGCTGGCCAGCTACACGCACATCGATCCGTTCAACAGCGCCAAGTGGATCAGCAATGCGGGGCGCGAGATCGAAGTGAACTCGGTGCCCAAGTCCGCGTACAGCACCACGCTGTACTTCGAGAACGGTCCGCTGGCAATGCGCATGTCCTATAACTACAAGGGCAAATCGCTCAACGGCGACAACCCGCGCAACCTCGGGGACGACCTGATACGCTGGCGCGCCGGCCGCGGCTACCTGGACGCCAACATCAGCTACAAGATCAGCGAGAGCCTGGAGTTCCGCATCGATGCGCTCAACCTCTCCAACACGCTGGCCTACGATTATTTCGAGGACGCGAGCGGCCAATACGGCAGCGGCAAGAAGACACGGATGGACTATGCGAAGTATGATGGCCGCACCATCAAATTCGGCATCCGGGGGAAACTGTAAGCCATGATCAAACGACTGTTTGCTACCAGCGCATTGTCATTGTCGCTGGGCTTGGCCGGCTGCGCCAGCACGCCGCCGGCCGTGGACACCTCCGAACAGGAGGTGGTCGCCATCATCACCAAGGTCAACGACTACTGGCAGCAGCGGGAAAAGCCGCAGCAGTGGGCGTTCTGGGACATCGCCGCCTACCACACGGGCAATATGGAGGCGTACCAGGTCACCGGCAATCCGCGCTACCGCCAGTACTCGGAAGACTGGGCCGTCCACAATGCGTGGCAGGGCGCCAAGTCCACCGACAAGGCCAAGTGGAAGTACCAGTACGGCGAAACGGACGAACACGTGCTGTTCGGCGACTGGCAGATCGCGTTCCAGACCTATGCGGATCTGTATCGGCTCGATGCGCAAAAAGATCCGCGCAAGATTGCCCGTGCCCGCGAGGTGATGGAATACGAGATGAGCACCCCGCAAAACGATTACTGGTGGTGGTCGGACGGCTTGTACATGGTGATGCCGGTGATGACCAAGCTCTATACCATCACGGGCAACCGCCAGTACCTGGCCAAGCTGCACGAGTACTTCACGTACGCGAACAGCATCATGTACGACAGCGAGGAAAAGCTGTACTACCGCGACGCGCGCTACGTGTACCCGAAACACCAGAGCGCCAACGGCAAGAAGGACTTCTGGTCGCGCGGCGACGGCTGGGTGTTTGCGGGCCTGGCCAAGGTGCTGCAGGACCTGCCGTCCGACGACCCGCACCGCGCCGAGTACATCACCAAGTTCAAGGACATGGCGACGGCCCTGAAAAAAGTGCAGACGGCGGACGGCTACTGGACCCGCAGCCTGCTCGACGCCGCACACGCGCCGGGACCGGAAACCAGCGGCACCGCGTTCTTCGTGTACGGCTACGCATGGGGCATCAATCACGGCATACTTGACCGCGACGAATACCTGCCCGTGGTGCGCAAGGGCTGGCATTATCTGTCCAGGGTTGCGCTGCAGCCCGATGGCAAGATAGGCTACGTCCAGCCGATCGGCGAGCGCGCCATTCCAGGCCAGGTGGTGGACCAGAATTCCACCACGCCGTTCGGCGTGGGCGCGTACCTGCTGGCGTCGTCGGAGATGGTGCGCTTGCTGCGCAAATAAATCGGATAACATGAAAAGCGCACGCAAGAGGCGCACACAGAATGGAGACACAGTGGAAAGACGCAATTTCGTGCAATCGCTGGTGGCCGGATCGGCCGCCGGCGCCATGCTGGGTGTAACCCAGGCAGCATCCGCCGCCCCCAGGCCGGCAGCAGGCGCAAAGCCTGGCGACGCCCGCGCCGAACTGGCGGCGCTGGCGCAGAAAATGAGCGAGCCGGTGCTGATCAACATGGCCGCCGGCACCCTGAAAAAAAACTTCGCGCTCGAAGTGAGCCCCACCTGGGATGGCCGCGACAAGGGCGTGGCGTACCTCGAATGCTTCGGGCGCCTGATTGCCGGCATCGCGCCGTGGCTGGCCTTGCCGGACGACGGCACGCCCGAGGGCAAAACCCGCCAGCGCCTGCACCAGCTGGCGCTGCAAAGCTATGCCAACGCGGTCGATCCCGCCAATCCCGACTACCTGCTGTGGAAGGGACCGGGCCAGACGCTGGTCGATTCCGCCTACTTCACGAATGCCCTGATCCGCGCACCCAAGGCACTGTGGGAGCCGCTGGACGCCAAGACCAAGGCCCGCATCATTGCCGAGATCAAGGCGCTGCGCCGCATCGAGCCGCCGTACATCAACTGGATGCTGTTCGCGGCCATGAACGAGGCGTGGCTGATGTCGATCGGCGAGGAATTCGACCCGCTGCGCATGAACGTTGCCATCCGCAAGATCAACGAGTGGTACGTGGGCGACGGCTGGATCAAGGACGGCGACGCCTTCCACTTCGATTACTACAACGCCTTTGTCATGCACCCGATGCTGGTGGAAATCCTCGACGTGCTGGACGAAAAAAAGGGCGCGTTCTGGAACGGCAAGCCGGAAGAACTGCGGGCGCAGGCCGTCAGGCGCATGCAGCGCTACAGCGAGCACCTGGAGCGCTTTATTTCGACCGACGGCAGCTTCCCGCCCATCGGCCGCTCGCTCACCTACCGCACGGCGGCGTTCCAGCCTTTGGCCTTGCTGGCGCTGCGCAAGCAGCTCCCGGCCAGCCTGCCCGAGGGCCAGGTGCGCGCCGCGCTGCAAGCGGTGCATAAAGCCGTATGGACCGCGCCCGGCAATTTCACGAAAGACGGGTATCTGACCATCGGCTTCGTGGGACACCAGCCGGAGCTGGGCGACTGGTACTCCAACAACGGCAGCATGTATATCGCGTCGGCCAGCCTGCTGCCGCTGGGCTTGGCGCCCACCGACACTTACTGGACCGCGCCCGCGCAGGACTGGACGCAAAAAAAAGCGTTCGCCGGCGCGCGCTTCCCCAAAGACTACCCGGTAAACTACTGAGATGACGACCAATTTTCATGACCGACGCCGCGTGCTGCGCGGCGCCTGCGCCGCCGTGGGCGGGGCGCTGCTGCCCCTGGTGCCGATGGCGCCAGTCTCGGCGCAGGTGCAGGCCGCCGCCTCGCCGCGTTTCGCCATCACCGACACCGACTTCACGCTCGACGGCAAACGGATCCAGATCCGCTGCGGCGAAATGCATTTTGCCCGCGTGCCGCGCGAATACTGGGGCCACCGCCTCAAGGCCATCAAGGCCATGGGCCTCAATACCGTCTGCGCCTACCTGTTCTGGAATTACCACGAATGGCGCGAGGGCAGATACGACTGGGCCGGCCAGCGCGATGCCGTGGAATTCTGCCGCCTGGCGCAGCAGGAAGGCCTGTGGGTGATTTTGCGTCCCGGCCCGTACGCGTGCGCCGAGTGGGAAATGGGCGGCCTGCCCTGGTGGCTGCTCAAGCATCCCGGCGACAGCTTCCTGCGCACCCGCGACGAGGGCTATATGGCCCCTGCCCGGCGCTGGATGAAGGAAGTGGGCCGGGTGCTGGGCCGGCAGCAGATCACGCACGGCGGTCCGATCCTGATGGTGCAGGTCGAAAACGAATACGGCTTCTTCGGCGAGGACCTCGACTACATGCGCGCCATGCGCCAGGTGCTGCTCGATGGCGGTTTCGATGTGCCGCTGTTCCAGTGCAATCCCACCAACGCCGTGGTCAAGACCCACATCAAGGAGCTGTTCTCGGTGGCGAACTTCGGCAGCGATCCGGCAGCCGGCTTCAAGGCGCTGGACCAGGTGCAAAAAGGCCCGCGCATGTGCGGCGAATATTACTCGGGATGGTTCGACACCTGGGGTTCGCCCCACAAGCGCGGCTCCAACGCCAGCGCGGTAGCCGACATTGCCGCCATGCTCAAGGCGAACGGTTCGTTCAGCCTGTACATGGCGCACGGCGGCACCACGTTCGGCCTGTGGGGCGGCTGCGACCGCCCGTTCCGTCCCGACACCAGCAGCTACGACTACGATGCGCCGATCAGCGAGGCAGGCTGGATGGGCGAAAAATTCCAGGCCTATCGGGACGGCATGAAACCGTACCTGCTGCCCGGCGAGACGCTGCCGCCGCCACCGGCCCACAACCCGGTCATCGCCATTGCGCCGTTTTCGTTCAGGCAGTCGGCGTCCGTCTTCGCCTCGCTGCCGGCAAAGGTCATCAAGGCCGTCTCGCCGCAGCCGATCGAGCACTATGACATCAGCCGCGGCATCGTCTCGTACCGCATCACGCTGCCCGCCGGTCCGGCCGCCGTGCTGGAAGCGGCCAAGGTGCGCGACCTGGCGTGGGTGTACGTGGACGGCAAGCTGGCCGGCACGCTGGACACGCGCTACCGCCGCTTCAAGGTGGACCTGCCCGCGCGCAGCAAATCCGTTACGCTCGAGATCCTGCTGTACACCATCGCCCGCGTCAACTTCGGCGTGGAAATCCACGACCGCAAAGGCATGCATGGCCCGGTCACGCTGGGCGGGCAGCCTTTGGAAAACTGGGAGATTCGCGCCATCGATTTCGACGCCGACGCCGTGCTGCCGCCGCTGGCGTGGAAAACCGGTCGCACCGCCGGTCCGGCCTTCTGGCGCGCCAGCTTCGACGTCGCCGACACGGGCGACACCTTCCTCGACATGTCCACCTGGGGGCAGGGCATCGTCTGGGTCAACGGCCGCTGCCTGGGGCGCTACTGGAGCATCGGCCCCACGCAAACCATGTACCTGCCGGGGCCCTGGATCAGGCGCGGCGCCAACGAGGTAGTGGTGCTGGACCTGACCGGCCCGCAGAACGCCCGCAGCGCGGGGCTCAAAACGCCGATCCTCGACCGGCTGCAACCGGACCGCGACCTGCCACGGCCACCGAACACCGCGCGCACGCAGCTCGACGGCGTCAAGCCGGTGCACGAGGGCGAATTCCAGCGCGGCGCGGCCACGCAGGACGTCACGTTCGCGCAGCCGGCGACCGGCCGCCAGTTCTGCCTGGAGTCGCTCGACGCGTTCGACGGCAAGCAATTTGCGGCCATTGCCGAACTGGCGCTGCTGGGCCCCGACGGCAAGACGCTCAACCAGTCCAACTGGACCATCGCCTTCGTGGACAGCGAAGAGGCGAGCAAGGAGGACGGCGGCGCGCTCAACGCCATCAATGGCCAGAACACCGACCATTGGCACACAGCGTACAGCGGCAAAAGCGCCAGCGCCCACCCGCACCGCATCGTCATCGACCTTGGCAAGACGGACACCGTGGCCGGCATGCGCTACACGCCGCGCCAGGGACCGGAGGGCGTGACCGGCCGCATCCGGCGCTACCGCGTGTACGTGGCGGACCGGCTGGTGGTCGAGCGTTAATCCCGTTGATGGAGCGTTGGCGTAACGACAACGGCCAGCGCCGCACTGCCGCGCGCCGTGACCGGCCCCGCGCCGGGCCACGGCGCAATGCGGGATTGACACCGCGCGTGTAACCGGCAATCATCATGCAAGCTGGCAATTCTTTTAGCCAGATGTTAATAAAAAAATGATGATAGACCAGTCCAAATTCTGGGAACGGCCCAACTGGCTGTTCTGCCTTCTGCTCCCGTTCCTGCACTTTGCCAGCATCCGGCTCACGTATCTGTGGGCCGTCACGCCGGAAAACGTGGTGGTGTTCTGGGTGCCCAACGCCGTGCTGCTGGCGGCGATCCTGCGCTTTCGCGGCCAGCGCGCGCTGCTGCTGGCCGCCCTCACCTTTACGTCCGACGTGCTGGCCAACCTGCACGCGCTGCCGCTGCATGTGGCGTTGATGCTGGGAATCGTCAACCAGGGCGAGGTGCTGTTGACCTTTTGGCTGCTGATGCGCTCCGGCGCTTCGCCGCGCCTGCACCGCATCCAGGACTTCCTCAAATTCAGCCTGACCGGTCCCGTGCTGGTCTCCATGGCCGCCGGCATGACGGCTGCGGCCGTGCTGCACCATGTGGCGGGATTCAAGGCGCCGTACTTTACGCTGGCGCGACTGTGGTGGTTTAGCGACGGTCTGGGCATGTTCATTTTCACGCCGCTGCTGCTGGCCTTTACGCTGCGCCAGCCGCGCCTGCGCCTGGCCCGCATCGATATCGCCATCCTGGGCGGCGCCCTGCTGATGACGGCCGCCGTGCTGTCGGCCCAGGGCGGCGTGATCGACGGGGTGTCCGTCACGCCCACCCTGTTGCTGCCGGTGGTCGCGCTGATCGCGCTGCGCTACGGCGCGCGCCTCACCACCCTGTTCGTGGCCGTGGTTTCCATGGCCACCGCCCTCATGATGACCAGCGGGATGAAGCCTTTCGGCGATGTGCCGGTGCACCTGGGCGTGGTGCGCACGCAGGAATTCATCCTGACGCTGTGCATGATCGGCATCGGCTTCGCGGTGCTCATCAACGAAGTGCGGGCGCGCGAGCGCGAGCTGGAAGAGCGGGTGCGCGAGCGCACCCGCGAA
>JBEVMD010000526.1:0-6774 GCA_040508835.1 Duganella sp.
GCCGCTCATCACGAACACGGCCAGCAGCTGCGGTTCGATGCCGAACAGCAGGCCATAATAGACCGGCGCGAACAGCGCCGCCACCAGCGCCGCCAGCGACGAATAGCGAAACGCGAACGCTACCGCCAGCCAGGTCGCCAGCGTGGCCAGGCCCAGCCATGGATTCAGCCCCAGCAGCACGCCCAGCGCGGTGGCCACGCCCTTGCCGCCCACGAAGCGGAAGAACACGGGCCACAGGTGACCGAGGAACACGGCAATGGCCACCAGTGCGATGGTGGCGTCGCCCACGTTGAGTTGCTGCTGGAAACGCATGGCCAGCCAGACCGCCAGCCAGCCCTTGGCGCCGTCGCCGATCAGGGTCACGATGGCCGCTGCTTTGTTGCCGCTTCGCAACACATTGGTGGCGCCGGGATTCTTGGAACCGTAGGTGCGCGGGTCGGCAATGCCGAACAATTTACTGGTAATGACGGCAAACGAGATCGAGCCGATCAGGTAGGCGGCAACGGTCATCCAAACTGTGTTCATTGTTTCCTCTAATTATGACTATCCCTTGGGGGGCGAAATATACACCGGCTGACCCCACCTGACCAAACCTTGCCGCCACGGCGCGGGACGAAGGCTCTGTCAAGCGCTCACTCGGCCAGTGCGCAATGGACGGCTTGGGCCTGCAGCAGGTCCACCAGCACCTGCGGCGCGATGCCGACCAGGTAACCCCTCCGGCCGCCATTGATATAAATTGTTTCCAGCGCAAGAATGCTATCCTCGACATACACCGGCATCGCCTTGCGGGTGCCGAACGGCGACGTGCCGCCGATCTGGTAGCCGCTGTGCCGCGTTGCGACCTCGGGTTTGCACGGCTCCACCGACTTGCAGCCGATGTTGCGCGCCAAGTTCTTGGTGGACACCTTGCAGTCGCCGTGCATCAGCACGATCATCGGTTTGGCGGCCTCGTCCTGCATCACCAGGGTCTTGACCACGTGGTGCTCGTCCACGCCCAGCGCGCGCGACGACACGCTGGTGCCGCCGTGGTCTTCGTAGTCGTACGGATGTTCGGAGAACGCCACCTTGTGCTTGCGCAGCAGCTGGGTGGCGGGGGTCTCTGAGATGTGCTCTTTTTTGGCCATGCGTGATACGCTGTTTCTGAATGGGTTCTACAGGGAGTTTCTTATTATGCCGCAGGAAATCCGCTTTGCCACTTTCAATGTTTGCAATCTTTCCCAGCCCGGCGCGAAATTGTACGACAATCTGCCCCCGCTCACGCCCGAGCAATACGACGCCAAGGTCGTGTGGACGGCCTGGCAGCTCGACCAGCTCAATGCCGATGTGATCGGCCTGCAGGAAGTGTTTTCGATGGCCGCCCTGCGCGACGTGCTCGCGCACAGCGCGCGCTACCGCGACGCCACGCTGTCGGGATTCGATCCCGCACCCGACCCCGACACGGGCGAACCGCGGCTCACGCCGCAGGTGGCGCTGGTGTCCCGCCTGCCGCTGGCCACGCCCGCGTCCGCCTACATGCTGTTTCCCGACGGCGCCGCCCTGCCCGACGCCAATATCGACCTCGACCGTTTTGCCCGCGCGCCGCTGCACGCCCAGGTGGTGCTGCCCGACGAGCGCATTGTCGACGTGCTGGTGATCCACTTGAAATCGAAGCGGCCCGACTACCGCCACGGCGACCGCGGCGAAGATCCGCTGGTCTACGCGCAAGCGAACCTGCGCTCGCTGATCCGGCGCGGCGCCGAGGCCGTGGCGCTGCGCGCGCTGCTGTCGGCCATGGACCGCGACGGCCGCCGCCCGCGCATCGTGCTGGGCGATTTTAACGACACGGCCGACGCGGTCACCACCACGATCGTCATGGGCTCCGGCTGCGCCGGCGTGGAAGGCGAGGAACTGAGCGGACGCCTGTTCGACAGCAACCAGATCCAGCGGGGCCGCGACCGCCTGCGCCACGTGGGCTACACCAACATCCACGAGGGCCACTACACCACCATCGACCACGTGCTGGTGTCGGAGGAATTCAATCCCGCCTCGCCCAACGCGGTCGGCGAAGTGATGGACGTGACGTACCTCAACGACCACCTGCTGCAGGACAAGCCCGAAGCGTCCGACCACGGCCAGGTGCTGGTGCGGCTGCGCCTGTACGGCCGGGACGAACGGGCCGCGCTGGCCTAGTCAGTCGAACAAACCGTTGAGCCCGTCGAGCCGGTCCAGCTGGCCGCTGGCGCGCGCATAGCGTCCCTGGTACTGGTCGCAACCGTGGCGCCGCAAGAACTCGTACTGGGCGCCGTTTTCCACCCCTTCCGCCAGCACCGTCAGGCCCAGGCTGTGGGCGATGGCAATGATGGAGGTGACGGCCGGCACGTGCGCCACCGTGGCGCCATCGGCAACCATCGTCCCGTCTTGCCCGCTGACGAACGACAGATCGATTTTCAGTTTGCTGAGCGGATAGTCGCGCAAATGCCCCACGCGGGTGTAGCCGGTGCCGAAGTCGTCCAGCGCCAGCCGCACGCCCAGCGCCCGCAACGACGCCAGGATGGCGCCGGCGGCGCCGTCGTGGCGCATGAGGATGGCTTCCGTCAGTTCCAGTTCCAGCAATCCGGCCGGCAGGCGGGAAGCCGCCAGTGCCGCCGCCACTTGAGCGACCAGGTTTTTCTGTAAAAACTGCGTGCGCGACAGGTTGACCGCCACCACCAGCGGATGGCCGGCAGCGCGCCAGCGCGCGGCCTCCGCGCATGCCTGCGCCAGCACCCAGTCGCCGATGGGCACCATCAGGCCGGCGTCCTCCGCCACGCCGATGAACTGTTCGGGACGCAGCAGACCGCGCACCGGATGGCGCCAGCGCAGCAGCGCCTCGGCTGCCGTGGGCTGGCCGGTGGCAATGTCGACCTGCGCCTCGTACGCCAGGACGAACTGGCGCTGCGCCAGCGCGCGCCGTAATTGTTCTTCCAGCGTCACCCGTTCGTGGATGTGGCGGTTCATCTCCGGGCTGAAGAATTCGAAGCCGTTGCGGCCGTTCGATTTGACGTGGTACATGGCCAGGTCGGCGTGGCGCAGCAAGGTGTCGATATCGTCGCCGTCGCCGGGAAACATGCCGATGCCGATCGAGGCGCTCAGTTGCAGGCGGTGCGCCTCGATGCGAAATTCACGGCCCAGCGACTGGGCAATGGTGCTGGCCACGTGGGCCACCTGCGCGGCCGGGTCGGCAGGGTTGGCGCCGCCGATATCGGCCAGCACCACCACGAACTCGTCGCCGCCATGGCGGCTGACGGTATCGACGCTGCGCACGCAGCGCACCAGCCGCTGCGCCGCCTCGCGCAGCAGCAGGTCGCCCACGTGGTGGCCCAGCGTGTCGTTGATGTCCTTGAAACGGTCGAGGTCGATGAACAGCACGGCCACCATGCGGTCGTGACGGCGCGCCGCCGCCAGCGCCTGGTGCAGCCGATCGAGCAGCAGCACGCGGTTGGGCAGGTCGGTCAGCACGTCGTGCTCGGCCAGGTGGCGGGTGCGGGCCTCGAGCCGGCTGCGCGCGGCCACGCTGTCCATCAGCGCCAGGTAGATTGCCAGCTGCTCGCCCTGGCGCGCGGTGATCTCGCGCATGACCGTGTACAGCAGGCGCCGGTTATCGTGGGGAATAGACGTGAGCAGCACGTCGATCCAGAATTCGCGGCCGTCGCGCCCCAGGCAGCGCCAGTCGAACCGCACGTTGACCTGCTGGTGGGCGCGCGCGGCCAGCCCGATAAACGTCGGCGCCGACAGCACGCCGCGCACTTGCTGCAGCGGGGAAAAGTCAGCCAGGCGGTAGCCGAGCATGAGCGGCGGCGCCGCGCACCCGAACATGCGCAGCGCGCCCGGATTGATGTCGATGAAACGCTCGCCGTCGATGAGCGCGAGCGCGTCGCTGGTGTTCTGGTACACCGCCTGTGGCCACATGGGACTTACCTTTCAAAAGTGGCCCGGGCGGCCGTGCACCATTGTTGCGCTACCTCAGCCGCCACGATTGACCTGCCTCAATCGCGTTTCATCCCCGATTTCAGCATTCCAGCCATGTTTTTGCGCGACCCGTCGCATACCAATGGCCCGGACCATGGCAATTTCTTACAGTGCCATGCAGTGCCGCCGTGCGGCCGGTCCCGCGCCGACGCCTTCACCGCCAGAACCCCGGAAAAATGCCATGACGATTGCCTCCCTGCCGACCACGTCCCTGCCCACGGCCCGCTCGCGCCCGTGGCGCAAGCCTGCCGCGCTGCTGCTCCTGCTGCTCCTGCTGATCGTGTTGACCGTCGGCGGCCGGGCTTACCTGCAGCGCGGGGAGCCGGCGCCGCGCACGGCGCCGGACGCGCCGGGTGCGGCCCAGGTGCAGGCCGTGCAGGGCGCTGCCAAGCAGGACATTCTGGAACTGGCCAGCGGCGACGTTGCTGCCATTGCCACCCGTTCACTGGCGCTCAGCTTGCCCTTGTCCGGCTCGCTGGCGCCCTTCTCTTCCGCCACCATCAAGTCCAAGGTTTCGGGCGTGGTGCAGGCCACCACCGTGCAGGAAGGCATGACGGTGGCCGCCGGCCAGGTGCTGGCGCGCATCGACCAGTCCGACTTGCAGGCGCGCCTGCAACAGCAGCAGGCGCTGCTGGACGAGGCGCAGGCAAAGCTGGCCATGGCCGGCAAAAACGAGCACAACAGCCAGGCGCTGCTGGCGCAACAATACATTTCGCAAAACGCCTACGATGCCACCCAGAACAGCGTCGAGCTGGCGCGCGCCAACGTCAAGTCGGCGCAGGCCATGGTGCAGATCGCCCGCATCGCGCTGGCCGACGGCGTGATCCGCGCGCCGATGGCGGGCGTGGTCAGCCGGCGCCACGTGCAGGCCGGCGAGAAGCTGGCGCCCGACATGCCGGTATTTAGCATCGTCAACCTGTCCCAGCTGACGCTGGAAGCGCAGGTGCCGGCGTCGGACATTCCGCGCGTGCGCGTGGGCCAGGACGTGCGCTTTCGCGTGGACGGTTTCCAGCAGCGCACATTCGACGGCACGGTGGCGCGCATCAATCCCGCCACCGAGGCCGGTTCGCGCGCGCTGCTGGTGTACATTGCCGTGCGCAACGACGACGCCGCACTGCGCGCCGGCATGTTCGCCAAGGGCGCCATCGTCACCGACCGCGCCGCCGCGGCGCCCGTGGTGCCGCTGACGGCGCTGCGCGACGACGGCGGCCGGCAGGTGGTGTACCAGGTGACCGGCGGCAAGGTCGTGGCGCAGCCGGTCACGCTGGGGCTGCGCAACGACGACGAAGGCTATGCGCAGGTGACGGCGGGCCTGGCGCACGGCGCCCAGGTGATCGTCTCGAAGCTGCCGAATTTAAAACCGGGCACGCCCGTGCGCCTGCCCGAGTCTGCCACGGCGGCACGATCGGTCCACTTGACCAAGGGCTGAGCCATGTGGATCACCAAAACCAGCATCCAGAACCCGGTCTTTGCCACCATGGTCATGGTGGCGCTCGTCGTACTGGGCATGTTTTCTTACCGCGAGCTGGGGATGGAAGCGATGCCCAATGTGGAAATTCCCGGCGCCATGATCGAGGTGAACTACCCGGGCGCTTCGCCCGAGGCCGTGGAAAACGACATCACCCGTCCCATCGAGGACGTGGTCAACACCGTCAGCGGCATCAAGACCCTGCGCGCCAATTCGTGGGAGGGACGCGGCGCCGTGTACGTGGAGTTCGAGCTGGCCACCAATATGGACAAGGCCATGCAGGACATCCGCGACAAGGTGGCCACCGTGCGCCCGCGCTTCCCGCGCGAAGCCAAGGACCCGTTCATCGTGCGCTTCGAGGGCGAAAACAGCCGTCCCGTGGCGCAGATCGGCCTGACGGCCACCGCCCACTCGCTGCGCGACCTGTCCACCATGGCCGACCAGGTGATCGGCAAACGCTTCCAGGGCGTGGCCGGCGTGGGGCAAGTGCGGCTGAACGGCCTGGCCACGCGCCAGATCCTGGTCAACCTGCGCCCCAGCGACATGACCGCGCAGGCGATCGGCGTCGACGAGGTGATCAATGCGATTGCCGCCACCAATGCCAACCTGCCGGCCGGCTCCATCAGCCTGGGCGCGGACGAACAGCTGGTGCGCGTGGAAGGCAAGATGAAGCAGGCGCGCGACTTCAATAAAATCATCGTGGCCCGGCGCGCCAACGGTCCCGTGTTTCTCGAACAGGTGGCCACGGTGGAAGACGGCGCCCAGGAAGAGATGTCGATCTCGCGCCTGAACGGCCAGCGCGCCGTGATCCTCGATTTGACCAAGGTGCAGGACGCCAACGTGGTGGACGTGGGCCGGCGCATCCAGAAAGTGGCAGCCGACCTGCGCCGCACGCTGCCCGCCGACATCACGCTGACCGTGCTCAACGACGAATCGGTCAAGGTGCAGGCCCAGCTCGACAACGTGAAACGCACCATCGTCGAGGGCGCCGTGCTGACCATGGCGATCGTGTTCTTCTTCCTGCACTCGTGGCGCTCGACCATCATCACGGGGCTGACGCTGCCGATCTCCGTCCTGGCCAGCTTTATCGCCATGAAGTGCTTCGGTTTCACGCTCAACATGCTGACCCTGATGGCGCTGTCGCTGTGCATCGGCCTGCTGATCGACGACGCCATCGTGGTGCGCGAAAACATCGTGCGCCACCTGGGCATGGGCAAGAACCACTGCCAGGCCGCTGCCGACGGCACCAATGAGATCGGCCTGGCCGTGATGGCCACCACCTTCGCCATCTGCGCGGTGTTTGTGCCGGTGGCCTTCAT
>JBEVMD010000570.1:0-3493 GCA_040508835.1 Duganella sp.
CGCATACGCCTGGCTGACTGCCAGCGCCATCAGCAACGGCGCCAGGGATTTTTGAAGGTGGAGCGAGAGAGGTTTCATGAGCGGTCGTCTAAAGTAAATGGAGGTGCACGCGGGAATTGCAAACATCATAACACCATAAGTTATTTTATTTATACGGTTTGCAGTCTCCACGTCGCAGCAACCTTGCTTGGCGTGCAAGGCGGATTGTGCTCCTGTTGTACTATCTGACAATGAAGGCGATAGGTCTTACTGCGAGGAGAAACGATGAAGGGTATGACGAAGGGAATCACTGCCAAGGGCGTGTTTGCCGCAGCCGTGCTATTGGCGGCTGCCAGCCCCGCCATGGCGCAACGGCAGCCGCCGGCCGCTACCGCGCCCGCGGAGGTGGCCACCCCGCAGCAGCTGTTCGGCGCGCTGTACGAAGCGGTGCAGACGGCCCACATCTATCCCGACGCCAAGACCTTTGCCGATGCCGTGCCCCGGTCCGATCCGCACACCATCCTCGAGCAGTACCGGCGCGAGGCGCCGCGCGACAAGGCGGCGCTGCAGGCGTTCGTCGAGCGCCATTTCGAACTGCCCACGGCGCCGGCCATCACGCTGCGTCAGCACATCGCTTCGCTGTGGCCGGTACTGACACGGCCGCCGCTCGATCCGCCCCGGTGGTCGTCGGCGTTGCCGCTGCCCGCCAGCTACGTGGTGCCGGGCGGGCGCTTCCGCGAGATTTATTACTGGGACTCGTATTTCACCATGCTGGGCCTGCAGGCCGACCAGCGCAGCGACCTGGTCGAGTCGATGATCGTGGACTTCCAGAGCCTGGTCGAGCGCTACGGCCATATTCCCAACGGCACCCGCAGCTATTACCTGAGCCGGTCGCAGCCGCCGTTCTTTGCCGCCATGGCGCAACTGAAATCGCTGGGCGACAGCGCGGCCGACGCCCGCCTGCTGGCCGCGCTCAAACGCGAACACGGGTACTGGATGCGCGGCGTCGCTTGCCTGCCCAAGCAGGGGCCCGGCGCGTGCGAGCACGTGGTGCGGCTTGCCGACGGCACTATCCTCAACCGCTACTGGGACGCCAAAGACACCCCGCGCGACGAAGCCACCCAGCCCGACCTGGACACCGCCGGGGAAGCGCAACGCGACACGGGGCGCGCGGCGCCCGCGGTCTACCGCGACCTGCGCGCAGCAGCCGAGAGCGGCTGGGACTTCTCGTCGCGCTGGCAGACCGATCCGCAGCGCCTGTCCACCGTGCAGACCACGGCCATCGCCCCGGTGGACCTGAACAGCCTGCTGTACCAGCTGGAAGGGGAGGTGGCGCGCCGCTGCGCCGCAGCCCGCGACAGCGCCTGCGTCCGGCAATTCGACACGTTGAAGTCCACGCGCGCGGCCGCCATCGAGCGCTATTTCTGGCTGGAGGCCGAACAACGCTATGCCGATTACGATACCGGCCGCCGCCGCGCCACGCCGGTGCTGAGCGCCGCCACGCTGTACCCGCTGTGGGCAGGCATTGCCACGCCCGCGCAGGCGGCCGCCGTGGCGGCCACCACGCGGGCCCGATTGCTGGCCGATGGCGGCCTGCGCACGACCTTGCAGCGCACGGGCCAGCAGTGGGATGCGCCCAATGGCTGGGCGCCGCTGCAGTGGATCGCCATCGATGGCCTGGCGCGCTACGGCCACAACGACCTGGCGCGCGACATCGCCCGGCGCTGGATCGCCACCGTCCACCGCACCTGGGGCGAGACGGGCAAGCTGCTGGAAAAATACGACGTCGAAGAGCGCAAGAGCGGCGGCGGGGGCGAGTATCCCACCCAGGACGGCTTCGGCTGGACCAACGGCGTGACCAGCGCGCTGCTGGAGCGCTATCCCGACCTGGCGCCAAAATAAGTGCGCTGCGCGCTGGGGAAACTACTTAACGGGGACCTGCTCGGGCACCGGCTATATTAGAATGTTGTTCACTCATCCATACTGCCCCGAAAGAATTCCACAATGCACGAAATACTGACGATGCTGAGCGCCTGGTTCCTGCACCTCGACGTTCACCTGGCCGAGCTGGTGGCAGCCTACGGCCACTGGATCTACCTGCTGCTGTTCGCGGTGATCTTCATCGAGACGGGCGTGGTGATCATGCCGTTCCTGCCCGGCGACTCGCTGCTGTTCATTGCCGGCGCGCTGGCCGCCAAGGGCCTGTTCGATCCGTGGCTGCTGTTTTTCCTGCTGCTGTTCGCGGCCATTTCCGGCGACGCGCTCAACTTCGCCATCGGCAGCTACGTGCGGCGCAAGGCGGTCGATACGTCGCGCATCCCGTTCCTCAAGGCCGAGCACATCGCGCTGACGCAGAAATTCTTCGAGCGCCATGGCGGCAAGACCATCATCCTGGCGCGCTTCGTGCCGATCGTGCGCACGCTGGCGCCGTTTGTCGCCGCCCTCGGTTCGATGCCGCTGCGCGTATTCTTTACCTATAACGTGGTGGGCGGCTTGCTGTGGGTGGGCAGCCTGCTGCTGGCCGGCTACCTGTTCGGTAACATCCCATGGGTCAGCAACAATCTGACCATCGTGGTGCTGGGCATCGTGGCATTGTCGATCCTGCCGGGCGTGATCGCCTGGCTGCGTTCGCTGGGCGGACAGCGCAGCAAGGCCTGATTCCCGCCGTCCATGCGCGACATCCTGGCCATCACCAGCCCCATCTACCTGGTGGTGCTGGCCGGTTACCTGGCCACGCGCATGGACGTGTTCAGGCGGGCCGACATGGCCGTCTTCGGCAAGTTCGTGCTGAACCTGGCGCTGCCCGCGCTGATCTTCAACGCGCTGGCGCAGCGCCATATCTCCGACGTCCTGCATCCCGCTTACCTGCTGGCCTACCTGGGCGGCTCGCTGCTGTCCATGACCGTGGCGTACCAGGTGGGCCGCCGCGTGTGCGGTTTCACCGCCACTCGCAGCACCTTTCTGGCCATGGGCGTGTCGTGCTCAAACAGCAGTTTCATCGGCTATCCGATCCTGCTGTTGATGGTCGCACCCGTGGCCGGCGTGGCGCTGGCGCTCAACGTCCTGATCGAAAACCTGGTCATGCTGCCGCTGTTGCTGGCGCTGGCGGAAAGCGCGCGCGGCCATGGCGGGCCGTGGCGGCAGGTGCTGCGGCAATCGGCGCTGCGGCTGTCGCGCAATCCGCTGGTGCTGGCCGTCACTGCCGGACTGGTCGTGAGCCTGGCGCGCGTGGACCTGCCGCCGCCGGTGCTGCGCACCGTGAATTTTTTCGCCCAGGCCAGCGGCGGCCTGTCGCTGTTTGCCATCGGCGGCATGCTGGTCGGCTTGCCGCTGACGGCCGGCTGGCGCGCGTCGGTCCCCATCGTGCTGGGCAAGCTGGTGGGGCATCCGCTGTGGGTGCTGCTGGTGCTGACGGCCGTCACCGCGCTGGGCGTGGCGCCGATGGCGCCGCCGCTGCGCGCGGCAGCGCTGCTGATGGCGGCCATGCCCATGCTGAGCATTTATCCGATACTGG